>JAGPES010000214.1 GCA_018057015.1 Pseudomonadales bacterium
GCGCTGGCCAGCAGCGCACTGCCCGCCACGCTGTACGTCTCGGCCCTGGTCCTGCTGTGCTACCTCGCCGGACTGACTTACGCGGCCAGGCAGGAGCACCTGGACCGGCTGGACAACGCCTGGCCACTGCTGCTGCTGGCGGTGCCGCTGCTCTACGGCCTGGGCCTGGCCTGGCAGCAGCCGCTGGTGCTGTTGCCGTTGCTGGCGTTGATGCTGTGGGTGGCGCTCGCCGTGCGCCGGCTGCGGCGTCGCGCGCGTGGCGATGTGCCCGCCGCCGTGGCGGCCCTGATTGCCGGTATCTCGCTGCTCGATGCCATGCTGCTGGCCGGGCTCGGACACGTGGTCCCCATGCTGCTGGCGCTCGGTGCATTTGCCCTGACCCTGCTGGCGCAGCGCTGGGTCAGCGGGACGTGAGCGAGGTGCCAGGCGCATGAAATCCGTCGAGCTGGCCAATCTCCTCGGGGCGTATCAGTACCAGAGCCTGAAGCTGATCGAGAGCTTCCTGCAGCTGCGGTCATCGGCTTTCTACCTCGTGGGGCCCGACATGCGACACCGCGGGCTGGTGACGAGCAACCTGGCGAAGAAGGACGACAGGCTGTACCAGAGCCGCTACATGCACATGGATCCGTTGCACCCCAGCCGGCATGAGGAAGGCGGCGCGACCGTGGTTCACATGGATTCCATCATGAGCCCCGAGGCCATCGAGCAGTCGGCGTACTACCGCGACTTCCTCAAGCCCATGGACTACCGCTACGTGGCCGACATGTTCTTCCGTTCCAACGACAAGATCGTTGCCGTCATCACCATGCTGCGCGACGAGGAGCAGGGCAGGTTCTCGGAAGACGAACTGGCGACACTGAGAAAGCTGCAGCCCTTCCTGGAGTACACGCTCAACGGCGTCTACCTGCCCGCGCGCATCGTCGAACGGAAAACCATCGCGGAAAAGTACCAGCTGACGGCACGCGAGCTGGACGTCCTGGAACTGGTCCTGTCGGGGGCGGGCAACAAGGTGATGGCCAGGGAAATGATGCTCGGTCTTCCCACCATCAAATCGCATCTGCAGCACATCTACCGCAAGACTTCGGTGACCAGCCGCAGCGAGCTGCTTTCCAGGATACTGGCCGACCTGCACGCCACGGACTGAGCTGCCGGCACGCGCCGGGGGCGGTTGCGGGGCCGATTCGCCTGCCATCCTTTTGGTTGATACACGGCGCGGCCGCGGTGTCCTAAGCTCTTCCTGCACGCGGCGGCTGCGGTCGGGTACCGGCACCGTGCGCTGCGACGCGGGAAGCCTGCCCGTTGCGGCTGACTCGGGAGCTCGTGACGCGACAATGAAAATCGATCTGAGCGGAAGAATTGCACTGGTCACCGGCGCGGCCCGCGGGATAGGCGCCGCCGTGGCCCGGACCCTGGCGGGCGCGGGCGCAACGGTTGTCGTCACCGATCTGGAGGCGCAGCGCGCCGAGGCCGAAGCGGTCGTCGCAGAGATCACCGCCGGTGGCGGGCGTGCCGGGTTCATGGCACTGGATGTCGGCGACGAACTGCACTGGCAGGCCGTGATGGATCGGGTGCAAAGCCGCCACGGCGGACTCGATGTCCTGGTCAACAATGCAGGAGTGGTGCTGGTCAAGCCGATCGAGCAGACGTCACTGGAGGAATTGCGCTGGATCTCCCGGACAAACATCGAAGGCGTTTTCCTCGGCGTCAGGTACGCACTGCCCCTGCTGAAGTCCCGCGCCGCGGTGAACCCGGCAGGCGCATCGATCATCAATTTCTCGTCGGCGATGGGTATCAAGGGCTATCCGTTCGGTTCGCTCTACAGCATGAGCAAGGGCGCGATCCGCCTGTTCAGCAAGTCCATCGCGCTGGAATTCGCACAACTCGGATACAACATCCGCGTCAACTCCGTGCACCCGGGGCTGGTCGATACGGCGATGGTCGAGCACGAGAGCGACAAGCTGTCGCAACTCGGCGTCATGGGTACATCGACGCCCGGGGAGATGCGCCGCGCGTTCCAGCAGCTGAACCCGCTGGGACGGTTGGGGACGCCGCAGGAACTGGCCAATGCGGTGTTGTTCCTTGCCTGCGATCTGAGTACATTCGTCACGGGTTCGGAAATGACGGTGGATGGCGGAGAAACTGCGCAGTAGTCCCGGTGGGCACGCTGCAGGCTCCGGTGACAAAGATGCCGGTCGGGAAATCGTCTTTCCCGGCCGAATAACGATAAACGCATGGATTGGAGCGCCTCATGAAAATCGACGGACTCAAGCTGCTGGGCCGGATAGTGCCCGTTTCCACCCTGTTCGCCACGGCCCTCGGCCACGCGGCCGTACTCGAGGAAATCGTTGTCACGGCCCAGAAACGGGAGCAGAACCTGCAGGACGTCGGGGTGTCGGTGACGGCATTCAGCGGCGACCAGGTCAAGGCACTGGGTTTCACCAATTCGCTCGACGTGATCGCCCAGACGCCGGGGCTCAGCTTCGGCACGCCGACGGGCGAGGGCAACAACGCATCGCTGACCTTGCGCGGCGTGGGCCTGTCCGATTTCAACGACAACAATGAAGGCCCCGTGGCCGTTTATGTCGACGAGGTCTACGTCAGTGCATTGTCCGGCGTGACCTTCCAGTTGTTCGACATCGAGCGTATCGAGGTGCTGAGAGGGCCGCAGGGCACGCTCTACGGGCGCAACACCACGGGTGGCCTGATGCACTTCCTCAGCGCCAGGCCGACCGAGGAAACCGAGGGTTACCTCGACCTCACCGTGGCGGAGAACAGCCAGTACAAGGTCGAGGGCGTCATCAGCGGCGCGCTCGCCGACACCTTGCAGGGACGCCTGTCCCTGGCGCACAACGAGCACGACGGTTACGTGGACAACCGCGGTCCCGGGCGCAACGACCCGAACAACACGGACAACAACGCCGCGCGCCTGCAACTGGCCTGGCAGGCGACGGAGAGCGTCGACATCCTGCTGAATGCCCACGGTTCCAAGAACGATGCCGAGATGGGCGCCTGGCAGCACGAGGCGACCTATTCACCGGACGGGGGCGTGACGTCGGTTGCGTTGCCGGCGGACCTCGACGTCTATGGCACCTGTCCCGGCTGCGATGCGTTCGGCTACCGCGACGACGATGGCGACCCGTGGGCGGGCGATTACGACCGCGATGGTGACCTGGTGATCGAGAACCAGGGCGGTTCGGTCAACCTGAAATGGACCGGGGAGGACCTGACGTTCACCTCGATCACCGCGTTCGAGACCTTCGAGCGCTTCTACGAGGAAGATACCGACGTCTCGCCGGCCAAGATCGTGCACAACACCTACGAGGCGGAAATCGACCAGTTCACGCAGGAGTTCCGTCTCGGCGGCGAGAGCGGGGGCCTCAACTGGCTCGCGGGTGCCTACTACTACGACCAGAAAACCGACGGCGCCTTCCAGATCGATGCCAGCGGCATCGACTACATCATCGGCGATGCCAACTACGACCAGGAGACGAAATCCTGGTCGCTGTTCGGGCAGCTGGAGTACGCGCTGTCGGATTACTGGAGCGTTCTGGCGGGCCTGCGCTACACCGACGAGGAACGGGAGCTCGATTACCTGAGCGTGGACCTGAACGGGCTGCTGCCGCCCGAGGCGAACACGATGTTCGCGTATGACGACGACATCAGCAACGACAATGTCACCGGCAAGGTGGAACTGGACTGGCGTCCGACCGACGGCGTGCTGATCTACGGTTCCGTGGCGCTGGGCGTCAAGTCTGCCGGATTCAATACCGGCGTCCTCGATGAGACCGGGCTGTTCGGCATGACGGTGAGAGACGACGTTCCCTACGACGAAGAGGAACTCACGAGCTACGAGGTGGGCGTGAAGACCGACCTGTTCGGAGGCCTGTCCCGCCTCAATGCGTCCGCGTTCTATTACGACTATTCGGATTTCCAGGCCTTCGCCTTCGTGAACCTGAACCAGGTGATCTTCAATACCGATGCGACGATCAGCGGCATGGAACTGGAGTTCGTGACCAACCCCGTGGAGGGCCTCGACATCATGCTGGGCGCCTCGGTGCTCGATACGGAAGCGAAGGACATCCCGCTCAACGACGGGTCCGGCATGTCGCGCGATCGCGAGATGACGCTGTCGCCGGAGTTCGCGCTCAACGGCGTGGTCCGCTACGAGTGGGAGGCCCTCTCGGGCTTCGTCGCGACGCAGCTGGACTTCAAGTACCAGGACGAGACCTTCTTCGACATCCAGAACCACCCGATCTCCGCCATGGACAGTTACGAGGTCTGGAATGCCCGGATCTCCTATCGCACCAGCGATGACAAATGGTCGCTCACGGGCTTCGTCAACAACGTGGCCGACGAGGAGTACCGGGCCTATTCCTTCGACGTCACCAACCTGTTCGGCTTCAACCAGGTCGCCTACGGCCGGCCGCGCTGGGGTGGCGTGAGCCTGCGCTACAACCTGTGAGGGACCGGATACCGGCACGCGGGCAGGGCGCCATCATCGGGAACCGGACCATAAAAGCATTCGATCACACGCTGTCGACGACCTTCCTGATCTCCGCGGTCTATCCGCTGGGGCCGGCCGCGCTGATCCTGATGCCGATGCTGGTCGGCGGTGTCATCGATGACCTGGGTTTCAGCGAACAGCAGGCGGGCTACGTTGCGGCGGTGGAAGGGATGGGGCTGGTTCTCGCCTCCTGGGTGGCCGCGCTCTGGGTGCGCAAGGTGTCATGGACGTCGATGCTGGCGCTCGGCTGCATTGCCACCGCGCTGCTGAACCTGCTGAGCGCCAACCTGGACCAATACGTGCCGTTCCTGGTGGTGCGGTTCCTGGCGGGCTTCAGCGGCGGCAGCATTTTCGCGCTGACGGTCGCGGCCCTCGGGGACAACCGGCATCCGGACCGTGCTTTCGGGGTGGCGCAGGTGGTGCAGGGCGCCATGATGTTCCTGGCATTTGCCGCGGCTCCCTACATCCTGGCGCAGTGGACCGTCGGCGGACTCTACTGCATGCTCGCGGCGGCCGCGGCGCTGATGCTGCTGGCCTTGCCGCTGTTTCCGTCGCAAGGGGCGCAGCGAATTGCCGCCGGCGGCGCCAGCGCCGACGCGCCCGATTACACCGCGTTGATCTGGACCGGGCTGATCGCCAGCTTCCTGTTCTTCTCCAGCATTTTCGGTTTCTGGACGTATATCGAACGCGTGGGTCAGGCGGCCGGGCTTGCGACGGACAGCATCGGCCTGGCGCTGGGGATATCGCAGTTTGCCGCGATCGTCGGCGCGGGAGCCGCGGCCATCGCGAGCAACCGCTACGGGCGGGCCGCCCCGCTGATCCTGGCCCTGGGCGGCCAACTGCTCGTGCTGTGGCTGCTGGTCGGGCAGTTCACCCCGGCGACGTTCTATTTCGGCGCGGGCCTGTTCCAGGCCCTGTTCGTGCTGGCCAACTCCTATCAGCTCGGGGTGATCTCCAAGATCGACGTGAAGGGGAACTTCCTGGTGCTGGCCACCGGCTTCCAGGGCCTCGGCTCGGCCGTTGGCCCCGGTATCGCCGCTTCGTTGATCGACCACGGCGATTACAGCCGCATCAACCAGATGGCGGCGCTGTTCTGCCTGGTCGGCATGCTGATGTTCCTGTTCGTCATTCATCGCACCCGACATGTCGGCAGTCCGCTGGCGGAGAACCGTGTCTCCGCGGCTGACTGAATGTATCGGCTAACGCACAGCAAAGGTTGACGGTCATGCAAAGCCCCGCCGCGAAGTCCCCCGGTCCGGTCGCGCCCTACATCGCCCTGGGCTTGTCCACTGTCGCCTACGGCATTGCCGAACGACGTCACATCAGGCACAACCTGGAAACCATCGAGGAGGCGATCCATGCCGCCGTATCCATGGTCGGCATCAATATGCCGGTCAGGCTCATCGCGCTGGCAGAAGGCGCGCTGACCGGTTTCACCGACGAAATATTCGATCTGCCGCATACCCTGGCCGCGGCCGAGCTGTTCATCGACGTGCCCGGCGAGGAAACCGCGTTCCTGGGCCGCCTCGCGAAAATGTACGACACCTACATCATCGTGCAGTGC
>JAGPES010000215.1 GCA_018057015.1 Pseudomonadales bacterium
GTCGAGGAATGCCTGCCGTGGGTCGAGCTCGAGCGCGTGCTCGACGAATTGCGCGAGGCCTGCACCGACTAGGATTGCAACCAGGTGCGCGACATCTTTGCGCGCGTGGTGCGCGGATTCGACGACCGTTACCCCTGCGCCGATGCGCTGGCCGAGCGGTTGAACGAGCGCGCCGCGGGGCAGCGTCCGCGCCTGAAGATGCTGGCGCCGGTCAAATCCGGCTGAGGGCATTGCCCTGGCGCATTGTCGGGCCGCCCCCGCCCGGACTGCTGTTAACCGGATCAAGGATCTCCGATGCGATACGTGGATGTGTTCAACGGCGATGCCGACGGGATCTGCGCGCTGCTGCAGCTGCAGCTCGACAGCCCGCGCGACGGCGAGCTGGTCACCGGAGTCAAGCGCGACATCGACCTGCTGCGCCTGGTCGATGCCGGCGCGGGCGACCGGGTCACGGTGCTCGACGTCGCGATGGAGAAGAACCGCGCCGATCTCGACCGCCTGCTCGCCGCGGGCGCCAGCGTGTTCTACGTGGATCATCACTTCCCGGGGGACATCCCGGAGCACGCGCAGCTGCACGCCATCATCAACACCGCGCCCGAGGTCTGCACCAGCCTGCTGGTGAACGGTCACCTCAAAGGCGCGCACGCGCGCTGGGCCGTGGTCGGCGCCTTCGGCGACAACCTGGCCGAGAGCGCGCGGCGCGTGGCGGCGCAGATCGGGCTGGACGCCGCGGCGCTCGCGGCCGTCGAGAACCTGGGCAACTACATCAACTACAACGGCTACGGCCCGAGCATCGAGGACCTGCACTTCCCGCCGGCCGAGTTGTTCCGGCGCCTGCGCCCGTACCCCGATCCGCTCGCCTTCATCGCCGACGACCGCGAGACCTTCGGCCGCCTGGAGCAGGGCTTCCGTGGCGACATGGCCATGGCCGCCGCGCTCGAACCGATGCACCAGAGCGCGAACGCGGCGGTGTTCCTCCTGCCCGACGAGCCCTGGGCGCGGCGCGTGAGCGGCGTCTACAGCAATGACCTGGTGAACCTGCATCCGGCGCGTGCGCACGCGGTGCTCACCGAGATCGGCGGCGGCGACCTGCTGGTCAGCGTGCGTGCGCCGCTCGCGAACCGTACCGGTGCCGACGAGATCTGCCGGCAATTCCCCACCGGCGGCGGGCGCAAGGCGGCTGCCGGCATCAACCGGCTCCCGCGCGGGGACCTGGCGCGCTTCATCGACGTGTTCTGCTCCTTTTATGCGGCGCGCGCCGGAGCCTGAGGTCGTCGTGCCGGAGGCACCGTCCGTGTTCCTTCCCGCGCCCGGCGTCATGCGGCGGCGGGCACTGTCGCGGCTGCTGCCCTGCCTGCTGCCGCTGTTCCTCGCCGTGCCGGCGTACGCTTCCGACGCCGCCGGGCCGGACCCCGCGTCCACCGCGCACTGCGAGCCGGGGGACTGCGAGGCTACTGCCGCCGCCGCGACACCGGAGGAGCACTGGGTCGACGAGTCCTACGCCTACGTCACTTCGCGCACTGATGCACTGGCCGTGTGGCTGGACTCCTTCTTCGGCACGGTGACCTCCGACATGGAGTCCGCCGACTCGGTGCTGCGCCTGCGCACCGAGTACGAGTGGGACCAGGAGGAGGGCGAGGACTTCAAGGTGCGGCTGCGCGGCAAGGTCGATCTGCCGCGCCTCGACGAGCGTGTCAGCCTGGTGTTCTCCGAAGAGGGCGAGGAGCGCGAGGAAGTGATCCCGAACTCGGCCGGCACCGACGACGACGTCGGCCTGCAGTTCCGGGTGAGGCAGCGCGAGAGCTCGCGACTGTGGTTCACCGTGAGCACCAACTCTTCGCTCGATTTCATCTCCAGCCTGCGCTACAAGTACGTCCAGCCGATCGGCGACGATTGGCGCGTGCAGTTCAGCGAGCGGCTCTACTTCAAGGAAAGCGAGGGTTTCGGAACCATCACGCGGGTCGATCTCGACTACAGCATCTCCGAGAATCGTATCGTGCGCTGGACCAACCAGGGGGAGTACGGCGAGGAGACCGACGGGGTCGAGTGGGGCACGCGGCTCAGCTACCAGTTGCGCCTCAGCGAGAAGGACGCCTTGAGCTACTTCGGCGCGATCGGCGGGGAAACCGACCCGGAGTACCTGACGCAGAGCTATGCCCTCGGCGTGCGCTACCGGCGCAACGTCTTCAGGCCCTGGATCTTCGTCGAGCTCGAACCGTCCTACGCGTGGCGCCGCGAGTCGGTGGAGGAGTCGCGCAGCTCGGTCTGGCTGTTGACGCTGCGGCTGGAGTTCCTCGAGGAACGGCGCAACCGCCGGGCCGATCGCCCGAGCGGCGAGGCGCGGTCGCAAACCGTCGACTAGACTGTCTGGGGTCAAAGCCGCCGCCGGGCCGGCTCGCACCGTCCGTGGTGCGTGAGCGCCCCGCAATGACCGCCGGATCGCCAGATGTCAGAGCTGAACGCCGTTCCCACTGCTGTCACCGATCTCGAGATCGGCATGTTCGTCACCGCGCTCGATCGTCCGTGGATCGACACGCCGTTCCTGGTCGAAGGCTTCTATATCAGCAGCCAGGCTGACATCGAGGAAGTCGAGAAACACTGCAAGTTCGTCTATGTCGACGTCTACCGCAGCCGGCTCGGCGCCGGTCGTCGCAACAGCCGCGTGGTGGGCGCCGCCGGTCTCAAGGTCGCGACCATGCAGTTGCCGCCGGAACCAGCACTCGAGACCGTCAAGTTCCGCCAGCGCAGCGCGACCGCCACCGCGGAGCTGTTCCCGCATCGCAAGCTGAAACCCTACGAGGACGCGAGCTCATTCGCCCAGGAACTGGCGACGGCCCGGCCTGTCTACGCCGAGGTGCTGGGCGCCTACAGACAGATGATGGAGGGGTATCGCGCCGGCGGCAGGCTCGACACCTCGGGCGTGCGCGAGGTCGTCAACCCGATGGTCGAGAGCGTGATCCGCAACCCCGACGCCTGCGTCTGGCTGGCGTGCAGCAAGGACGAACAGAGCTACACCTGGGGTCATTCCGCCGGCGCCTCGGTGTGGGCGGTCGCGCTCGGGCGCCAGCTCGGCCTGCCGCGCGTCGACCTGCAGCGGCTCGCCGTCGGCGCGCTGCTGCTGGACGTGGGAAAGCTGAAGGTGCCCGAGGCCCTGCTGCTCAAGCGCGAGCGCCTGACGCCGGGCGAATTCCAGCTGATCAAGTCGCACGTGGAATTCGGGCTGCAGATGCTGGACGGAACCGGCATCCTCAGCCGCAGCATCACCGACATGGTGGAGTTCCACCACGAACGCCACGGCGGGCACGGCTATCCGCGTGGCATCGGCGGCGACGACATCCCGGTGTTCGGGCGCATTGCCGCGATCGTGGACTGCTACGACGCGATCACCAGTCGCCGTCCATACGCGGCGCCGATGTCGCCGAGTCACGCCGTGAAGAAGCTGTACGCCTGGCGCGACATCGACTTCGACGCGGATCTCGTCGAGGAGTTCATCCAGGCCATCGGCATCTACCCCGCGGGCACGCTGCTCGAACTGAGCAACGGCGAGGTGGGCGTGGCGACCGCGGGCTACCGCACGCGGCGCCTGCGCCCGCAGTTGCTGCTGGTGCTGGATCGCGACAAGAAGCCCTATCCCGAGCCGCGCCCGCTGGACCTGCTCGTCGTCACGCACGACCAGGACGGCAAGGCGCTGGAGATCGCCACCAGCCTCGAGCCCGGCTCCTTCGGCGTGGATCCCGAAACCCTGGCCGTCTGAATCCGGCGCACCGCCGTTGGCGTCTCGGCGCCCACCGCCCCGCGGCACCATCTACCTGCGCGAAACCGAGCCCATTGCGTCCCTGGCTATCCCCGCGAAGGCCTCCCGCGCACGATTGTGTCACTGTCGTGACAGCAACCGGTGCCGTTGTGGCTTCCTCGCCGCGCCGATGTCACGATTCTGTAACATGCCGTCGCAAGAATGCCTGCGTCGTGGCAGCCGTTGCCGGCCACCGCGCCCTGGGCACCAACGCTCACTCCCTCGCAAACAGGGGGAGCCCAGTCCATCACAGCAAGGAGACACAGAATGCGTTTATCGAAAGCAGTTGCGTGCGGAGGTTTGATTCTCGCGGGGGCCGCCCAGGCCAATGCCGGCTCGGTCGATGCGAAGCTGCTCGACATGCTGAAGGCAAATGGTTCTATCTCGGCGGCACAGCACGCCGAGCTGAGCGCGGACCTGGCGCGCGAGCAGCGCGAGGAGACGCGCGCGGCCAAGGGGCTGGTCAAGGAGAAGGACTACGTTGCGTTCACGCAGGCCGCCGGATGGGCCGCCAACACCCGGCTGACGGGTGATATGCGCGTTCGCCAGGAAACCATCGATGTCGAGGACGAGCCCGACTTCACCGGCAGCCGCAACAAGGACCGCCAGCGCATCCGCGCCCGACTCGGTGCGTTCACCAAGGTCAATTCGGAAGTGGAAACCGGTATCCAGGTCGCGAGCGGCAGCGGTGCCGACCGCCGCTCCACGAACGAGAACATGGACACCTACTTCGACAAGAAGGCAGTGTGGCTGGACCTTGCCTATATCAGCTACGTCCCGGCGGCCGTGCCCGGCCTGAAGACCTTCGCCGGCAAGATGAAGCAGCCGTGGATGTCGATGGGCGACGTGATCTGGGACGGCGACATCAATCCCGAGGGCTTCGCGGCCGGTTACACGAAGAAGGACGGCACCACCACGTTCTTCGGCAGCGGCGGCTACTACGTGCTGAAGGACGCGGTGGACAGCGAAGGGTTCGAGATCAAGCACGACCTCGGCCTCTACCAGGCACAGATCGGTGTCGCCTTCGACGTGACCGACGCGGCGCGCTGGACCCTGGGCGCCAGCGTCTACGACTTCAACAAGGACAAGTACGGTTCGACCTCGTCTTTCCGCGCCAACGGCAACACCACCGACCAGTTCGGTCTGGGTGAAATCTTCACCCAGCTCGACGTGATCGGCCTGCCGCTGCCGCTGTCGATCTATGGCCAGTACGTGCAGAACTACGAAGCGCGCGACATGGCGGCAACCACGATCGACGACAGCGACGAGGACACGGCGTACCTGTTCGGCCTGCGCACCAACATCGCGGGCGTGGCGGTCGACTACAACTACCGCGACGTCGATGCCAACGGTGTCGTGGGCGGCTTCACGGACTCCGATTTCGCCGTGGGCTACACGAACTCCAGCGGTCACAAGCTGAAACTGAAGTACGACTTCATGAAGAACTTCGCGATCGGCGCGACCTATTTCATGGCCGAGTCCGACGCTGTGAGCAGCCTCAAGCTGCGGGACGTGGGCGCAGACACCCTGCACGTCGATCTCGAAGCGAAGTTCTGACGCGGGCGGCGCCGGGCTCGCGACTGCACGTTCAAAAACCAGTGGAGTACATGTGATGAAAACGATTTCCGGATCCTTGAAGGCCGCCATCGGCGTCGCGGCGCTGTGCGGCGGGTTCCTGGCACAGCAGGCCGGGGCGGCGGGCGTGATCGAGATCGACGGTTCCAGCACCGTCTACCCGATCACCGAGGCGGTGGCCGAGGAATACCAGTCGCAGGGCGGCGCACGCGTCACGGTGGGCATCTCCGGCACGGGCGGCGGCTTCAAACGCTTCTGCCGTGGCGAGACCGACATTTCGGACGCCTCGCGCCCGATCCTGAAGGAAGAGATGGTGCTTTGCGCCCAGGCCGGGGTGAAGTACTTCGAGCTGCCGGTGGCCTATGACGCCATCACCGTCGTGGTCAGCAAGCAGAACGATTTCGTCGACCACCTGACGGTCGAGGAACTGAAGAAGATGTGGGAACCGGCAGCGTCGGGCAAGATCACCAGCTGGAAGCAGATCCGCGAGAGCTTCCCGGACGTGCCGCTGAAACTGGCCGGTGCCGGCGCTGATTCCGGCACCTTCGACTACTTCACCGAGGCGGTGGTCGGCGTGGCCAAGTCCTCGCGCGGGGACTACCAGGCCAGCGAGGACGACAACGTCACGGTGCAGTTCGTCTCGCGCGACAAGGGCGCGCTCGGCTACTTCGGCCTGGCGTACTACGAGGAGAACAAGGA
>JAGPES010000216.1 GCA_018057015.1 Pseudomonadales bacterium
GCATTTGTTCCGGGCCGAGCGCCCGGCGCAGAGCCGCGGCATCCCGGAGGTCACCAGCGCGCTCTCGCTGTTCGCGACGCTGCGGCGCTACACGCTGGCCGTGCTGGGCGCGGCGGAGCAAGCCGCGCTGCCGAGCGGTGTCATCTACACCGACGCACCCGCGGACGCCGAATCGGCTGCGGTCGAGCCGATGGACACGGTCGAGATGGACCGCGGCACGTGGATGACGATGCCGTACGGCTGGAAGATCGGCCAGGTCAAAGCCGAGCAGCCCACGACGGTATACGGCGACTTCAAGCACGAGGTGATCAACGAGATCGCCCGCTGCCTGAACATGCCGTTCAACATCGCCGCCGGCAATTCGTCGGGCTACAACTACGCCTCGGGGCGTCTCGACCATCAGGCCTTCTTCAAAGCGATCCGCGTCGACCAAAACTTCCTCGGCGACATGGTGCTCGATCGGCTGCTCAAGGCCTGGCTGGACGAGGCCGTGCTCATCGAGGGCTACCTGCCGCAGTGGCTGCGGCAGCTGGGGGTCGACCTGTCGCACCAGTGGTTCTGGGACGGGTTTGAGCACGTCGATCCGCAGAAGGAAGCCGGCGCTCAGGCCACGCGGCTGCAGAGCAACACCACGACCCTCGCGGCGGAGTACGCGAAGGCCGGGCTCGACTGGGAGTCCGAGCTCCGCCAGCGCGCCCGCGAGGTGGCGCTGATGCGTGAGCTGGGGCTCACCGCGCAGACGCCGGCGCCACAGGCGGCGCCCAACGAATCTAACCGTCAGGAGGACGAGGACGATGTCACGGAAGACGTCGACGCCCGCGCGTGCGCGTGAGGCCTATGAACAGGTTCCGGATCGGCTCGAGCTGCGCTGTCTGCCGGGGCGGATCACCCTCGAGGCCCTGGCCGTCGAGGGTGAGGCCGAGGTCATCCCGCGCTTCACGATGGTGGCGTACACGGGTGAGCCGCTCCGAGTGGAAGGCTGGCGGTTCCCGGTCGTGGTCGACCTCGAGGGGTTGTCCATCCCGTCGCAGCGTCGACCGGTGCGCTTCGGCCACAGCATGTACGCCGGGGTCGGGCACACCGAGCGTATCGCCGTGGAAGCCGGCCGGCTGATCGCCGAGGGCATCGTGTCGCGCGACACCGTGGCGGCGCGTGAAGTGGTCGCCAGCGGCAAGCGCGGCTTCCCGTGGCAGGCATCAATTGGTGCCCAAGTGGCCCAGGCCGAGTTCGTCCGCGCCGGCAAGAGCGTCACGGTGAACAGCCGCACGTTCGAGGGGCCGCTGTACGTGGCCCGACGGACGGTGCTGGGCGAGATCAGCTTCGTGGACCTGGGGGCGGACGGGAATACCACCGCGACGATCGCGGCGCAGCAACAGGAGAACGAACTCATGGATGAGAGCAAGGACACGGAGGTCCTCGACAACATGGCGCCGGAGGCGCCGCAGGACGACGTCGCGCGTGACGAGGCAGCGGGCGCCGGCACGGAGGCCGGCCCCGCCGCCAGCGCTACGCCAGCACCGGTCGTCAACCCGGTCGCGGACATCCGGGCGCAGGCGCTGGCCGAGACCAAGCGCATCGCCGCGATCCGTTCGATCCTCGGTGGACGGCTGCCCGAGATCGAGGCGCGGGCGATCGCCGAGGGCTGGACCCCGGACCGCACGGAACTGGAGAAGCTGCGTGTGACGCGCCCGAAGGCGCCGGCTGTGCACGTCACCGAAACGGCCGTCACCGGCCAGGTGCTCGAGGCCGCGTGCATGCAAGCGGCCCGGGTCGAGAAGCTCGAGCGTTACTTCGAGGTGCCGGTCCTCGACGAAGCGGACCGCCAATTCGACGGGCGCATCGGCCTGGCCGAGCTGATCGTCGAGGCCGCCCGGGCCAACGGGTACGTCGGCCGCGAGCGGCGCGTGACACCCGAGATGCTGCGCTACGCCTTCGGCCGGGAAATCCGCGCCGCGGCGTCGACCATCGACATCGGCGGCATCCTGAGCAATGTGGCGAACAAGTTCCTGCTGGAGGGCTTCTTCAGCGTCGAACGCACGTGGCGGAACATCTGTGCCGTCCGCAACGTCAGCGACTTCAAGACCGTCACCAGCTACCGCCTGATCGGGAAGGACCAGTACGAGCAGGTCGCTCCGGGCGGCGAACTCAAGCACGGCACGCTGGGCGAGCAGGCCTACACGAACAAGGCCGACACCTACGGCTTGCTGCTGGCGATCGACCGCCGGGACATCATCAACGACGACCTCGGTGCGATCACCACCGTGCCGCGCAAGCTGGGGCGTGGCAGCGGGCTGAAGATCAACGACATCTTCTGGTCGATCTTCATGAACAACGCGGCGTTCTTCGCCGCCGGCAACAACAATTACCTGACCGGCGCGGACACGGCGCTGTCGATCGAGGGCATGTCGAAGGCGGAGAAGGCGTTCCTGGACCAGACCGATCCGGACGGCAAGCCGCTCGGTGCCATGCCGGCGGTGGTGCTCGTGCCCACGGCGCTGAGCGCCATGGCCACGGTGCTCTACAAGTCGCTGGAGATCCGCGACACGACCGCCAACACGCGCTACCCGGTCGCCAACCCGCACACCGGCAAGTTCCGTGCGGAGGTCAGCCGCTACCTGAGCAACGCGCAGTACACGGGGTACTCGGAGAAGGCCTGGTACCTGCTGGCCGATCCGATCGACCTGCCGGTGATCGAGGTTGCGTTCCTCAATGGCCAGGAAGCGCCCACGATCGAGACCGCGGACGCCGACTTCAACGTGCTGGGCGTGCAGATGCGCGGCTACCACGACTTCGGCGTCGCGCTCCAGGAACCGCGCGGCGGGATCAAGAGCAAGGGCGAGGTGTAGCAGTTTGGGCCCAGCCACGAAGGAGTGACAAAGGATGGCACAGGCAACATTCGTGCATGACGGTAGCGCGGTCGACTACACGCCCGGCTCCGCGGTGGCCGCCGGCGATGTCATCGTGCAGGGCGAGCTCGTCGGAGTTGCGCGTACGCCGATCGCAGCGAACGCGCTCGGGTCGCTGGCGGTGGACGGCGTGTTCGACTTCGCCAAGGCGACGGGCGGTGGCACCGCGATCACCGCGGGCGCCAACGTCTACTGGGACGATACGAACAACGTCGCCACGACCACCGCGACCGGCAACAAGCTGCTCGGCAAGTGCGTCAAGGCGGCCGCGGACGCCGCGGCCACGGTGCGCGTGCGGCTGGTGCAGTAGGAGCGCCGACGTGGCCGACCTGCTCGAACAAGGCGCCGCGTGGCTGCAGGAGCAGCGCACGCGTCACCTGTCGCGGACGGTCACCTACCTCCGCGGCGGCGACAGCGTGGACCTGCCGGCCACGATTGGGCAGACCACGTTCGAGCAGGCCGACGAATACGGCGTCATCCATCGCACCGAGTCGCGGGACTACCTGATTGCGGCGGCGGACCTCGTCCTGGCCGGCAAGCAGGACCTGCCCCGGGCCGGCGACCGCATCCGCGAGACCGACGGTGACCAGATCTTCCTCTATGAGGTAATGGCGCCGGGCGGCGAGCCGCCGTGGCGCTACAGCGACGCGTACCGCCGCACGCTGCGCATCCACACGAAATTCGTAGGCATGGAGCGCTAGACCCATGAGCGAAGGCCAGCCGGAAAAGTGCCAGTTCCAGCCCACGTGCCTGAAGGACCTGGGCGAGATCCGCTCGGCGGTTTTCGGCAACAACCACCCGGAAAAGTCGCTCCTGGTGCGCATGGAGCGGGTCGAGTCCCGGCTCGCGGCCATTCAGAAGCTGTCCTTCGCCACGCTCTGCGGCGTCGGCACGCTCCTGCTGAAGTTCATCGGCACCTGGCTGGAAGGCCTGGTGCGAGGTTCGTGATGCCGGACAGCACACTCATTGCGCTCGCCGATGCGGTCGTCGCCAGCCTGAACGCCGGCACGTTCAGCATCCAGTTCCAGGCGGAACGCGGCTACCGCCCCGTCGTGGAACTGCCCGCGCTGCAGGCGGTGAAGGTCACGGTCATCCCCAAGAGCCTCGCGATCAGCGCGGCGACACGCACGGACGGCTTCTACGACTGTGCGATCGACATTGGCGTGCAGCGCAAGGTCGACGTCGACGATCCCGCGGCCCTGGATGCACTGATAAAGCTGGTCGAGGAGATCGGCGACCACCTGCGCTACCGCATGCTCGACGGATTCGCCGTGGCGGCCTGGCTTTCGCTCGAAAACGAGCCGGTGTTCGCGCCGGAGCACCTGGAGCAATACCGTCAGTTCACAAGCGTGCTGACGGTCACGTACCGGGTGCGGAGGTGAACCGCCATGCCGCTGCAATGGTTCGCGGGCTTCGAGGCGTTCGACCTCGCGGAGATGATCACCTTCACGGGGGCGACGGTCAGTGCGGCGTACAAGCGCAGCGGCTCCTACGGCTGCCGACTCACGGTTCCGACCGGCACGACGGTGGTGAACATCGCCGTGGCCAACGGCTACGACGCCAACGGGAACCCGACCACGGTCAGCCGGACGGCGTACACGATCGGATTCGGGCTGCGCGTGATCGCGCTGCCCCAGACGCCGGGCCAGTGGGAACACCTGCTGTTCATCGGCTCGGGCACCACCCATCGGGCGTCGCTGCGACTCGGCGAGGATGGCACGTTACGGCTGCACATCGGCGCGGTGGGTTCGCCGTACCTCGCCAGCTTCGGGCGGGTCGACCTAAACCGCTGGTACTACTGCGAGCTGGCGGTCCTGTTCGATCGGTACGTCTGGCGCATGGATGGCGTGGTCGTGGCGCAGGGCCTCGGCGGGCCGGGCGGGTCGATGAACGTGGCGTATCTGGGCAAGCGCTTCAACCTCGCCTCGCAGGGCTACACGGTCGAGGTGGACGACGTCTACACGTGCGACGACGCCACGTTGTTCGGGCCGACGGTGCGTGTGGCGCGACTCAACGCGAACGTGAACGGCTCGCAGTTCGGGTGGTACCCGTACCCGCCGGACGAGCCGCCGCCCGAAGTCGAGCCAAAGGGAGCCTGACGTGGATTACTGGGAGTACGTCAGCCAGGTCCCGCAGGACGGCGACGCCACCTACCTCGACGGCAGCTACCCCGGTGCGGCGTTTAATGTCGGCGTCGCCGACGTCGCGCTCGCGCCCGGTGAACGCATTGTGGCGGCGGCCGCGGCGGTGTGCTGGCGCAACAACAGCGGCGGCAATGGGCGCGTCACATTGCGGGTCGGCGCCAGCGAACAGGCCACTGCCAACTTCAACCCGAGCGGTGCGTACGACACGGTCTTCGTCTTCGCCCGCAACTCCCCGGCGACGGCCAAGCCGTGGACGCGGGCGGAGGTCAATGCCGCGCTGGTCGGGGCGATCGTCAACACCGGCTATGGCCTACGGGCCACGCAGGCCGGGTTGCATGCGTTCCTGTACACACCGCCCGTTGTGCCTCTCAAACCGAAGGAGTGGCCCATGAACTTCAAGGCGCTCGAACCGCTGACGGCCAATGGGGCCGACCAGTCCGTGGAGGTGCCGCGCGGCGCGACGCTCATCGTTCACCCCCTGGCGGCCAGCGTCGAGGTCCGGCACGTCACCGGCGGAACGGCCAAGGTCACGATCCCGGCCGACTCGATGGTGATGCTCGGTCCGTCGTACGGCCAGACGGTGTACATGCGCGCCACGGCCGGCACGGTGATCGAGCTCGGACTCACGTAGCACGTGCGGCAGTCATGGAGGACTGAAACATGGCGAACTTCGTACTGGGGATGAACGCCAAGCTCTACCACGGCGCAGCCGGCAACCCCGCGTCCACGGAAATGACCAACGTCCGCAACGTCACGCTGAATCTGGAGGCGGGCGAGGCGGACGTCACCACGCGCGCCAATCAGGGCTGGCGGGCGACGGCGCCCACGCTGCGCGAGTGTTCGGTCGAGTTCGAGATGGTCTGGGACCCCGCCGACGCGGGCTTTACCCGTCAGAAGGCGATTCCGTTCACCTGGGGGCGGGGCAGAATGGTCGAGGCATGCGCTAAAGGGATCCCAAGAACCGCGAGATGCGTCTTGTAAGTG
>JAGPES010000217.1 GCA_018057015.1 Pseudomonadales bacterium
GGCGTGGTCGGGCCGCTGGTGACCAGCGCCACCGCGGCGATCTGGGGCTTCGGCTTCGTCGGCTGGCTGGGCACGCCGATCGAGCCGTTGATCATGGTGGTGCCGCTGCTGCTGATCGCGCGCTCGTTCAGTCACTGCGTGCAGTTCACCGAGCGTTTCTACGAGGTGTATCACCACGTGCGCGACAAGCGCAAGGCGGCCGAGATCTCGATGGGCGTGATGATGGCGCCGGGAACGCTCGGCATCGTCACCGACGCCGCGGGCCTGTTCCTGATCGCGATCGCCCCGATCCCGGCGATGGAGCGCTTCGCGCTGTTCTGCGGCTTCTGGGCGCTGATGCTCATTCCGACCAACGTGTTCATGTCCGCGCTGCTGCTCACCTTCCTGCCCGAGCCGCGCAACGTCGCTGCCATCATCGGCGAGGACGAGAAGCATTCGAGGCTGCACACCGGCATCAAGCGCCTGCTGGCATTCGTGGGCACGCTGAGCCACGGCCGCAACGGACGCGTGCTCACCGTGGTCGTGCTGGTGGTGACGGTACTGGCGGTCGTGAAGCTGACGGACCTGAAGGTCGGCAACCCGGTCGAGGGCAGCAGCCTGCTGTTCGAGGATTCGGAATACAACGTCGCGGTGGGGCACATCAACGCGCAGTTCCCGGGACTGAACACCCTGGAGATCGTGTTCGAGGCCAGGGAGGCGAGCAGCGTGCGCCGTGTCATGCACCAGGCCGACACCATCGCGACCATGAACGCGCTGCAGCGCATCGTCGAGAGCGACGAATATCCGCCGGTGGCGACATTGTCCTTCGCAGACTATCTGCCCGAGGCGAACCGCCTGTTCAGCGGCGGCAACCCGAAATGGGCGCCGCTCGATCCGAGCGACGAGTCGGTCGCGGCTGCCGCGGGCGCGGTGCTGTTCGGCACCAGCCCCAAGGCCTTCCTGCACGTGACCGATTTCATCCAGGAGAACGGCACGGTCTCGCTCTGGTACAAGGACAACAGGCAGGAAACCGTCGATCGCGCCCTGGCGCAGGCGCGCGTCGCGGTGGAGAAGGTCGGCGCGGAGCACGAGAATTTCCGCATCCGCCTCGCCACCGGCACCATCGCGCTGCAGCAGTCGATCAACGACACCGTGGACAAGTACCAGTACATCATCATGGCTCTGCTGAACGTCGTGATGCTGTTCAGTTGCGCTTATGCCTACCGTTCTTTCGTCGCGGGCATCCTGCTGCTGATTCCGGTCAATCTCTCGAATGTGCTGCTGGGAGCGGTCATGGTGTCGATGGGCATCGGGCTGGACGTGAACACCTTGCCGATCACCGCGATCGGTATCGGCGTGGGCATCGATTACGGCATCTACCTGCTCAGCCGCATCTGCGAGGAATACCAGCTGCACGAGAGCTACGAGAAGGCGATCGCGGAAGCGGTGGGCACCACCGGAAAGGCGATCTTCTTCACCGCGACGATCGTGCTGATCGCGATACTGCCGTGGTATTTCCTGTCGGAGCTGAAATTTCTCGCCGACATGGGCCTGCTGCTGGTCATGGTGATGCTGATCAACATGGTGATCGCGCTGCTGGTGCTGCCGCTGCTGGTGTGGCTGTTCAAGCCGAAGTTCGTCGGCTCGAAGGACCTGCTGGTCGGCGAGGGCGTGGACCTGTCGGATTACGCGACGTGAGAATGGTTTAGATAACGAGTATTTCCACTGGAGGACTGAGCTATGCGCATCAGAAAATATGACTTCAACTACAGTCGCCGCGCCTTCCTGGACAAGATGGCGACCGGCGCGATGGCCGCCGGCGTACTGGGTCCGCTGTGGCCGCTGATCGCGCGCGCCGGCGACATCACCAAGGCCTACCCCGAGGAGCTGCTGTCGATCGAGGCCTACACCAAGGGCAAGATCAAGACCGGCGACCTGATCACCGCGGACAACGTGGAATTCGTCAAGGATCTGCTCGATCCCGTCGCCTACGTCCACGTGAGCCAGATGGGACGCCAGATCCGCATCGTGAAGACCACCACCGACGCGACGCGGCTGTTTCCGAAGAGGTATCTCGAGGCCACGCTGAGAAACATGGGCAAGGCGCAGCTCGACGCCGACGGCAACGTCGTCACCGCCGAGGGCAAGCCGTGGATCGGCGGCAACCCGTTCCCCGACCCGAAGGACGGGCTGCAGGCCTTCTCGAACCTGACCCTTTCCTGGGGTCGCCACGACAACTCCTTCTACGCCGTGCGCGACTTCGACATCGGGCCCGACGGCGACGTGCAGTACGAGTACGATTTCTGCTGGGCCGAGCAGAACACCACGGCGCTGGTGGGCGAGAACGGTCCCTACATGCCCGGACACGAGGACAAGCTGCGCTTCCAGTCGGTGTGGTTCACGTATCCCAACGACTCCAAGGGCACCTCCTTCCTGAATACCTGGTACTACGACCAGCGCAAGTTCCCCGACCTCCAGGGTTACCTGCCGGCGTTCAAGCGCGTGCGCCGGTTCCCCACCAACCAGCGCTTCGAGCCGCTGGTGCCCGGGATCACGCTGTTCCTGTCGGATGCCTGGGCCGCGGGCGATCCGATGCTGACCTGGGGCAACTACAAGGTGATCGGCCGCCAGCCGATGCTGGGCGCGGTCTCCGAGAACTGGATGGGGCCCGGCACCAACTACGAGCGCCCGGTTCACGGCGGCGCCAAGGGCAAGACCTTCATGGAGACCGCGATGGAGCTCGTTCCCGAGACCATCGTGATCGAGGCCGAGCCCACCGGCTACCCGCGCGCGCCGGTCGGCAAGAAGCGCGTGTGGATCGACATGCGCAACATGATGTACGTGGCCTACGTGACCTACGACCGCCGCGGCGAGCTCTGGAAGAGTTTCGAGCCGGCGTACTCGGTCTACGAAAAGGGCGACCAGAGGCTGATGGATGGCGCCGAGCCGGCCTGGTCGTGGACGCACGTGCACTGCCACGACGTGCAGACCAACCGCATGAGCCGCTTCGTTCAGGCCGAGGAAGTGCGCGGCGGTTTCCGCTCCGGCTTCAACATCGAGGGCATGTACGACAAGTACCTCACGATGCAGTCGCTGCTGAGGATGGGTACCTGATGAGACGCCGGGCAACGCTCGTGCGCTGCGTGCTCGTGGCTGCGGGCTCGTGCTGCGCCGCCGTGGTGGCGGCCGCGGAGCCCGCGGTGCTGCACCAGGGCATCGCGCACGATGCGCTCTATGACGTGTGCTTCGACGCGCGCGGCGCGGTGGCGGTGGGTGCGGCCGGGCTGGTGCTGGCGAGCAGCGACGCCGGTGCGAGCTGGCAGCCCCAGGCTCAGGAGGCGACGTCGCTCGCGCTGCTCGGCGTCGCCTGCGCCGACGAGCGGCGTCTTGCGGTCGGGCAGACCGGGATCGTGCTGATCGATGACGGCAAGGGCTGGCGCAAGGTCGAATCCGGCACCGGGCAGCGCCTGCTGGCGGTGGCGATGAACCGCGCCGGGCTTGCCGTCGCCGTGGGCGGCTTCGGCGCCGTATTGCTCTCGCGTGATCGCGGTGAAAGCTGGGAGCCCGTGGCATTCGACTGGCAGGCGCTGGTGGAGGATTTCGCGGAACCGCATCTCTACGATGTCGCGGTCGCCGAGGACGGCGCGATCACGCTGGTCGGCGAGTTCGAGCTCGTGATGCGCTCGCCCGATGGCGGTGCGAGCTGGGTGCGCGTGCACAAGGGCGAGGCCTCGCTGTTCGGCCTGCACATGGACGCGAGCGGCATCGGCTACGCGGTGGGGCAGGAGGGGCGGATCCTGCGCAGCGCCGACGGCGGTGAGAGCTGGAGCGTGCTCGACACCGGGGTCGATGCACCGTTGCTGGGTGTGTCGGCTGCCGACGACGGGCGCGTGCTGGTCAGCGGGATGCGCACGATGCTCGAAGGCAGCGCGGGCGGAGCGACCTGGCGTGCGCTCGCCGGCGCCGACATCGCAACGGGCTGGTATGCCGCGCTCGCGACGGCGCCGGGCGACGCGGGGCGAGTAGTCACGGTGGGCAACGGCGGTCGCGTGCTGGGACTCGGACAACAGGTCACGACGCAAGAAGACGATAAACAAAACCACTGATGGAGGCTTCCATGAGCAAACCAAGCAGACTTGCAGCCGCGATCCGCGGCGCCACACTGGTCTCGGCCGCGCTCGCCGCACCCGCGGCGCTCGCGCTCGACCTCAATGTCTCCGGCTTCATCCGTCAGGAGATGGCGTACAAGATCACCGACGACGAGAACCCGTTCAACCAGCAGGGCAACCTCTACAACGGCAAGCCGGTGGACAACTACGTGCACGGGCTCTACGGCCTGCCGCCCGAGATCACGCGTCCGGACTACTCGGAGTCGAACGACTGGAACCTGCAGGTGACGCGCGGCGAACTGGATGTCGCGGCAACCTTCAGCGAGCACCTGACCGGGGCGATGAAAGTGCGCGCCTACTACGACTACGGCGTTTACGACGACTACGGCGACGTGAATTTCTTCGAGATTCCCTACCGCGGAGATTGCGCGACGCGCCTCGAGGTATGCGGCGACGACTACATGATCGACCTGCCGTCGTTCTACCTCGACTACACCAACGGCGGCTTCTGGGCGCGCGTGGGCAACCAGCAGATCGCCTGGGGGGAGTCGATCTTCTTCCGCGTGCTCGACGTGCCGAACGGCCTCGACCTGCGCCGGCACAGTTTCCTCGACTGGGCCTCCGAGGAATATTCCGACGAGCGCGTGCCCGGTCTCGGCATCCGCAGCAGCTACCGCTTCCAGAACAACTGGGAGATCGAGGGCTTCGCTCAGGAGTTCAACCCCACGATCTACGGCAACGAGAACACGCCGTACAACGTGATCGCCTCGCAGTTCGTGGTGCAGCAGGAAGAGACCTTCGACGAGGTCGACGACGAGTGGAACTTCGGCGCGCGGCTGCGTGGCCAGATCGGCGAGCTGGGGCTGCAGTTCATCGCGGTCAGCCGGCGCAACCCTGACGGCGCGTTCCGCTGGACCACATCGAAGGTCAACCCATTCGTCGAGGCCGGCATCGGCGCGGCCGACCCCGATCTGGGCGGCGTGACGCTGGGCCAGCTGCTCTCGCAGACGCCGTTTCAGTCCTTCACCGGCCAGGGCGTGTTCACCGCGCGCGAGTGGTTCGACTATTCAGGCATGGCGCGGCTCAACGGCGCCAACCTGCAACAGTTGCTGGACGACTTCCCCGCGGCCAAGGCCCTGACGGGCGCCAACGGTCTGCCGACCACCGGGGTCGACAACCTCGCGACGTCGACGCTGGTGCTCGATGCCTTCTTCTCGCCGATCCTCGGCCTCGGCGACTTGCGCGGCCACATCGAACGCAAGTTCCATCGTGAGGAGATCTTCGGCATCGGCATGAACTACATGCTCTACGCCGAGCCGGATTCCTTCCTCGACCAGCTGATCGTGCGATTCGAGGCGACGGTCACGCCGGACAAGATGTTCACCGATCCCTCGCTCGGGCAGGAGTTCCTCGAGGAAACCGAGTGGGCGACCTCGCTGGTGTTCGAGAAGTACCAGCGCTTCTCCGAGACGTTCCCGGCCACCTACATGGTGCTGCAGTGGCTGCACAAGTCCGAGAGCGACCTGTTCGGGCGTCACCTCGACGGCTTCGACGGGGACGCGAGCCGCTCGCCCCCCGACGGTCGTGACCAGTTCGACGCGATTGCTTTCGCGATGCAGCAACCGTCGCCGACACTCGCGTGGCGCTTCGACCTCGCGGTGCTGTACGACGTGGAAGGTGGCGTGCTGGTGCAGCCCGGCGTGCGCTGGAAACCCTCGAAGTCCTACACGGTCGAGTTCTACGCGAACCTGCTGGAAGGCGACAACAACGACTCGATGGGTACGTTCCAGTGGTCCGACGAGGTCGGGCTGCGCCTGGGCTACCAGTTCTGATGCGCGCAGCCGGTATCGATCGGCGGCAAAGCCGGCCCTCCGGGCCGGCTTTTTTCTGCCTCCTTGCGGTGACGCCCGCGCTGGCGCAGGCGCAGGCGGATGC
>JAGPES010000218.1 GCA_018057015.1 Pseudomonadales bacterium
GGGCGGTGAAATTCACGATGTGATCCACCGAGGACACCGGGAAACCGTTGATCCAGGGCACCGCCGCGAGCGGCAGCACGGTCAGCGTGAACAGCGCGGCGTGCAGCCGCGGCCCGCCCCGCAGGCGCGAGCCCGAGGCACGCAGCAGCAGCATCGAGGCGACCAGCATCAGTATCGTGTGCGTGAACTGCAACACATGACCGCCGCCCCAGAAAAGCAGGTCGAAGTAGTATTCGCCGGAGGCGTTCGCGGGCATGCCGCGGTAGCTGATCGCGACGCAGGCGACCGCTAGCAGCGCGCTCAGCGCCGCGAGTCCGAGTGCGAAGCTGATCACTTCGTCCTCGTCGCGCGAGTGCGCGCGGCGCAGGAATACCAGCAGATAGGCCCCGGCCTGTATCACCAGCCCGGCCGCGACCGCCGCGAGCCCCGCATAGAACCACGGATGCTCCAGCACCGGCACGTAGTTGTTCATCAGCGGACGCCCGGCGCCCACGAACGGCGCGATACTGATCATCACGGTGCCGATCACCGCGAACGCGATCGCGACGCGGCTGGCCGCGCGCGCCGTCGCGCCGCCGTGCAGGCTCCACAGCATGCCGGCGCCCGCGATGAACCACACCAGTACCGAGAGGTCCACGTGCGCCACCAGCGCGACCCGGAACCACTGCGATCCGGGCATCATGTCGTGGATGAACGGGGTGCGCGACAGCGCGAGCAGCAGCGCCAGCATGCCGGCGGCCAGCAGCGCGTAGACGCCGAGCCAGATCCACGCGAGCACGGTGCGCGCCGGCGCGCCGTCGGGCTCGCGCGCGGCCCTCATGACTTGCAGGCCGGGCAGGTCGCGGAGTTCGGGCTGGTTCATGCGCTGTTTCCTGTGACCGGCGTCGTCATTCGGCGAGCAACCGGCGCATGGTGGCGACCATGTCGCGGGTCGTGGCGGCGTTGGCGAACGTGGCGCGCACACGGCCCTGGCGATCGAGAAGGTAGATCTGGTCGCTGTGGGCGAAGCCGTAACCGAGCTGTGGGTTTTCCTCCCGCTCGTAGTAGACCTTGAACAGCCCGGTGACCGCGCGTGTTGCCTCCTGTGTGCCGCTCATCGCAACGAAGGCCGGATGGAAGAACTCGACGTAGGGTTTCAGCTTTTCCGGCGTGTCGCGCTCCGGGTCAATCGTGACGAACAGGAGCTGCACGGCGTCGCCGTCCTCGCCGAGTCCGCGCAGCGCGTCGCGCATGCGTGACAGCGCCGTCGGGCAGACGTCGGGGCAACTGGCGAAGCCGAAGTTGAGCAGTACCAGCCGGCCGCGGAACTCCGCGAGCGCGGTTTCGCGTCCCAGCGTGCTGGGCAGCGAGAACTCGCCGCCCAGCGCATCGAGCACCGGCAGCGGTGGTTGCGGCGCGATCAGCGGCGCGGCCAGGCGGGCCGCGACGATGCCCGTCCCGAGCAGGAGCGCGGCGATCAGCAGGGCGCTCGCGCGGCTCATGCGCGGCGCCCCGGTGAGGCCGGCTGCAGCGTGTAATCGAGGCGCAGCAGCGCGAGCAGCAGCAGCGCTGCCACCGTGCTGTGAGCGAGCACCGGGGCGAGCGGCAACGAAGCGCTCACCATGATGGCCCCGAGGCCGAGCTGCGCCAGCAACAGCGCGAGCACGGGCAGCACGAGGTTGCCCGGCACGCGTTCGCGCAGCGCCTGCACGCCCGCCGCGAGCAGCGCGAATGCGGCGAGGCAGGCACCGACGTGGTGCGCGACGTGGATTGCCACCGTTCCCGTGGTCACGGGCACCCGACCGTCGGCGTCGAGCGCCAGTTCGCGGAAATACCAGAACGCCGCGGGTACGGAGTCCGTGCCAGAGTTCGCCGCAGGCGCGCACTCGAGCAGGCCGCTGCACGCCAGGCCCGCGAAATTCGCGCTGACCCACGCGCCGAGCGCCAGTTGCAGCACGAGCAGCGCCAGCGCGATGCGCGTCATGCGCCGCAGCCGCAGGCTGGATGCGACCCGCGCGCGTGCCCGCAGCCCCAGCAGCAAGCGCCAGCTCAACGCCGCGAGTGCCATGCCGCCGAGCAGGTTGCAGGCGGCGATCGCCGGGCGAGTCTTCAGGTAGCTTGCCGGCCCGATGACCGCCAGCAGCAGCAGCAGCGCGGCCATCAGCAGCGGGATCTGCGCTTCGAAGCCCGCGAGCGCGCCACGCTGGCGGCCGCGGTGCACCAGCAACAGCACCATCACGACCAGTCCCGTGGCGAGCAGGCGGTGGGCGCGCTTGGCGAGCGGGTCGGGCGTGAGCGCGTGGCGGGCTATGCCGGGCTGCCCGACGCTGGCGATGGACTCGCCGATGCGCCCGTAGCAGGCCGGCCAGTCCGGGCAGCCGAGCCCGGCCTCGGTGTGGCGGATGTAGGCGCTCAGGAAGTCTATCGACAGCGTGGCAAGCAGGATCAGCGCCACGAGCGGCGCGAGTGGCAGTTGCAATCTTCCGGCATGTTCTCGCATCGTTTAACCTGTGCTCTCCCGGGTGAGCGTCATGGGCGCCTGGTGCTCACGCGTGATTTTCAGTCATGCATGGCTCGCCTACAATCGCAAGGAGACGCGAAATTGGAGATTGTGCTTTTCACCATCGTCGCGGTAGCCCTCTATTTCGCCGCCGACTGGGCGTTGAGGACCCTGGAGCGCATCCACGGCGCGCAACTGCCGTACCGCAACGTGATCTACTTCGTGATCATCCTGGTGCTCACGCTGGTCAGTTTCGAGTTCCTGCAAAACCTCGATCCGTAGCGGACCCCTTACAGGAATTCGAAGCGCCTGTTCTGGGAGTCGAAGTCGATGACCAGGACCTGCGCCGGGCGCAGCGTCATCTCGCGCTCCACGCTGTAGGGAAACTCCGTCTGCTCCGGGTGATCCTTCATGCGCACCTTGAGCGTCACCGGGCCGGACGGAACGTTCACGCGGCGGTACATCGACGCCATGCCGTCCTGGTGCAGGCCCCGCGGCATTACCAGTTCGTCCAGTATGGTTTCGCCGTTCACTTCGAGCACCAGTTCCAGCGGTGCACGCTCGCGCGGGCAGTCCGCCGGCGCGCGCATCGTTGCCGGCAGTTTCGCCAGTTCCTCCGCGTCGAGCTGGTGGCATTCCCCGAGCAGTTGTCCGGAGTGCCTGAGGCTCAGCTTGACCATGGCCTGGTCCGGCGGCAGATGCTGGTAGGCAGGCGAATTCGAGAAGTAGCCGATGAAGGCGGCAAACAGGGCATACGCCGCGCCCTGGCCCGCCCAGCGCCGCAGTTTAGTGGTGTTCATGCGTGGCCTCCGCGGGGTCCGCGGGCGTGCCGCCCGCGATCGGCTCGTGCGCCAGCCGCGCCCGGAAGTCGGCGAGTTCCGCGGCCAGCATGGCGCCCTGGGACACGCTGGCCCAGCACACCTTGACCTTCTCGTGACCCACCGACGTGCGCAGGTGCGGCATGCGCTGGCTGGCGAAGCGCTCCTCGGTCCAGTTGCTGCCCTTGCGGTAGAAACAGTCCCCGGTACAGCAGCCGCTGACCAGCACGCCGTCGACATTGTCCTGGCGCGCGATGTAGTCCACGAAGGAGGGTGGCAGCATGCCGATGCAGGGCAGGCTCAGTGCCGCGACCCCCGCGGTTTCGATCTGTGCGATCGGCAGCGCGTGATCGCAGCCGAAGACCATCACGCGCGCGTCGCCGTTCAGCGTCGCGAGCTTTGCCACGGCTTCCTCGCGCAGGCGATCGATCGGGTAGCCCGGGATCTCGATGCCCGATACCAGCTCCTCGACATGACGGAACGGCGTGGCCGAAGGGCAGGATCCGGCGCAAATGCCGCAGGCGGTGCACCGGTCCGGGTCGACCAGTGCCTGGCGCTGTCCCTTCTTGAACTCGTGCGGGATCATCGTGATCGCTTCGTAGGGGCAATCCTGGAAGCACCAGCTGCACCCGTTGCAGTTGTTCGGGTCCACGACCGCCGCCAGCGGCGCGGGCGTCTTCTGCGGCGACAGCCACGGCATCACTACCAGCAGCGCGGTGATACCGGCGAGCATGATCCAGACATAGAGTGGATCCATCCGGTCGAGCAACGGGTAGAAGTTCATGTACACCCAGTCGAGATCGACCGATGCCACGGCGGTTTTCAGGTCTGCCGGCGCCATGCTGCGCGCCGGCTTCACCAGCGACAGCACCACCAGCATCATCACGACGCCGATCGCGAGGCCGTTTGCCGGTTGGGTGCGAGCGAGCTTGAGGCGGTTGACGTGGATGAACATGCCGACCAGCAGGAACAGCGGGATCGCGATGTGCATGAACACCAGCAGCGAGAACAGCCGGTCGCTCAGCGTCGCGTCGGAGAGGAAGGTGCGCGCCAGCGAGTCGCTGATCGCCGGGAGGCGCTCGAGCCATTCCGTGGTGGTCTGCGCGACGTACTGCGCGAACTGGTCCCACACCAGCCAGTAGCCCCCGATACCCGAGGCGAACAGCAGCCACAGCAAGGGCACGCCGCTCACCCACGAGAAGGTCTGCGCGCCGCGGAAGCGGCCCTTGGCGAATTCACGCAGCAGGTGCAGCGTCACCGTGACGACCATCGCATCGGAGGCGTAGCGGTGCAGGCTGCGCATCACGCCGCCCAGGTACCACTGTTCCTCGGTGAGCGCCTGCACCGAGGCATAGGCACCGACGATGCTGGTGTCGAAGAACACGTACAGGTAGATGCCGCTGACGACCACGATCCAGAACATGTGGAACGACAGTGCGCCCAGCTGGTACCAGGGATTCCAGTGGGTGCCGAAAACGGAGTCGAAAGCGGCCTCGGTGCGCTCGAGCACGCCGAGCATCAAATGCTGCAATTTGCGGATCATGTGGTCGATGCGTTGCCGTTCAGTTCGTCTCGGAGCGGGCGCGCCGGCTGTACCGCCACTCCCGCACCAGCAGGAAGATGAAGAAGATTCCCATCGCGGCGCCCATCGCGAGGCCCACGAGGATGGAGTAGTTGAAGCGGTAGCGGTCGGCTGCCGGATCGTAGACGGTGCAGAACAGCCGGAACTTGTTCGTCATTCGCTCGAAGAAGCCCTCCGACAGCTTTTCGCCGAATATCAGCCGCTTGATCGGCTCGATCAGGATCGGCGTGTCGTAGTCCATGCCGTAGACCTGGCGGCGCACCACGCCGTCCGCATCGAGGATGGTGGTCTGGAGCAGATGGTCGAAGCCGCCACCCGTGGGGCGGAACTGGAATCCCAGGTCGCGGGAGAACGCGGCGATCGTCTGCGCGTCGGAAGAGAGGAAGTCCCAGTGCACCGCGGCCACCTTCTGCTCGCTGGCGAAGTCCTTCATGGCTTGCGGGGTATCGCGCGCGGCGTCGAAGCCCACGGTGATGACCGCGAAGCTGTCCTCGCCGAGCACCGACTGGGCCCGCTCGATGACCTCGGCCAGGTGCCGCGTGGTGGTGGGACAGATGTGGTAGCAGCTGGTGTAGATCAGGCTGATGACCAGCGGCTTGCCACGGTACTGTGAGAGCTGGTGGCGCGTGCCGTCGATGCCGTTGAACGCGTAATCACCGACCAGCCGGCCGATCGCGGCCTGGCTGATCCGCAGTGCCGCGTCGCGATCGCCCGGCGCCGCGACGCCGTGACCGCCCTGTGGCGCCGGGTCAGCCGCGTTGCCCGCCGTCGACACGGCGAGCAGCAGCGCGAGGAAAAACGATGCAATGGAAGTCTGCAAGGGCTTCACGTCCGGAGAAACACGTCGGCCATCGCGGCGAGCAGCACCGCCGAGAGCTGGACCAGGGAGGCGAGGAAGCAGCGCATGGCGGTCTTCTGCGTGGGCGAGGCCACCAGTTGCACGCTGCGCAAGATGAAGTAGGCGCCACCGGCTAGCGCGCCGGCGAGGTAGATCCAGCCCATGGCGAACAGGAACGGCAGCAGCGATACCGCGACGAGCGCGACCGTGTTGACGAGGATGACGCGCGCGGCGACCGCATCGCCTTTCACTACCGGCAGCATCGGCACCCCGGCCGCTTCGTAGTCCTTGTGCAGCAC
>JAGPES010000219.1 GCA_018057015.1 Pseudomonadales bacterium
GCACGCCGACGCGCCAGGCCGTTGCGATGCAGCTGCTGAAACGGCTGGGCGAGAGCGGCGAGATCCGTTTCTCGGTGCGCTACCCGGAAACCGAAGGCGGGCTCACCTACGAGTCCTCGGCCCGGATCGAGGACTGGCTCCGGGGCGAGGACGACCCGGACCTGCTGTCCGGCCTGGGCATGTCCTACCTGATACCCGACGTGCCGGCGCGCGTCGCCGAGGTCGTCGCCGGCAGTCCGGCCGAGCGCGCCGGCATGCGCCCCGGGGACCTGATCGTGGCGGTCGATGGCGAGGCGGTGTCATCCTGGTCGGCGTGGGTCGGCGTGGTGCGCGCCAGCGCGGGCACCGGGCTCGAGGTCGAGGTCGAGCGCGAGCAGGCACGGGTGATGCTGCGCGTCACGCCGGCCAGCGTGCCGCAGAAGGACGGCAGCAGCGCGGGGCAGGTCGGCGTCAGCGTGGCCGAACCGCAATGGCCGGCGGAGATGCTGCGCGTGGATCGCTACGGGCCCCTGGCGGCATGGCGCCCGGCGCTGGCGCAGACGTGGTCGCTGGCCGCGTTCACGGTCGACTCCGTGAAGAAGATGTTCGAGGGGTTGATTTCGCCGAAAAACTTGAGCGGCCCCATCACGATTGCTAAAGTGGCGACCGATTCGGCGCGCTCGGGCCCGGAGAGCTATATCAGCTTCCTCGCCCTGCTGAGCATCAGCCTTGGCGTGCTCAACCTGTTCCCCATCCCCGTGCTCGACGGCGGTCATCTGGTGTATTACCTCATCGAGATGATCAAGGGGAGTCCGGTGTCGGAGCGGGCTCAGATGCTGGGCTACCAGGTCGGTCTGGTGATCCTGGTGGGCGTGATGCTCCTGGCGTTCTACAACGACATCAACCGGCTGGCTGCCAACTGAAAGCGGCGGCAGAGCAGGCTCAAACCTCAGCAAAGGACCTCCCAGAACTCCCCATGAAGCGCTTCCTGATCCTGCTTCCCCTTTTGCTGGGGCTCGCCCGGGCCGTGTTCGCCGAAAGCTTCGTCGTCACCGACATCCGCGTCGAGGGTCTGCAGCGGATCTCGCCCGGCAGCGTGTTCAACGACATCCCGATCAAGGTGAACGACCGCATCGACCAGGATGCCATCGCGCAGACCTCGCGCGCGCTGTTCAAGTCCGGCAATTTCGACGATGTGCAGATCGGCCGCGACGGTGACGTGCTCGTGATCACCCTGGTGGAGCGCCCGTCGATCAGCGAGATCAACATCGACGGCAACAAGGCGATCAAGACCGAGGACCTGCTCGAGGGCCTGAAAGGCGCCGGGCTCGCGGTCGGCCAGGTCTTCCAGCGCGCCACGCTGGAACAGATGCGCGTGGAGTTGCAGCGCCAGTACGTGAGCCAGGGGCGTTACGACGCCACGATCGAGACCGAGGTCGCCGAGCAGGCGCGCAACCGCGTCGCGGTCAACATCGACATCAACGAAGGCAGCGTCGCGAAGATCAAGCACATCAACATCGTCGGCAATTCGGTGTTCGGCGAACGCGACCTGGTCGATCTGTTCGAGCTGAAGACCACCGGCTGGTTCTCCTGGCTCAGCGGCAACGACAAGTACTCGCGCGAGAAGCTCAACGGCGGCCTGGAGAACCTGAGTTCCTACTACCTCGATCGCGGCTACATCCGTTTCAACATCGACTCGACCCAGGTCGCGATCACGCCCGACCGCAAGGCGGTCTACATCACGGTCAACGTGACCGAGGGCGAGAAGTACAAGGTCACCACGGTCGACCTCTCGGGCGACATCGTGGTCCCGGAGTCCGAGATGCGCGCTTACCTGCTGCTGCGCGACGGGCAGGACTTCTCGCAGGTGCAGGTCACCAACACCGAGGAGATGATCACGCAGCGCCTGGGCGTCGAGGGTTACACCTTCGCCAAGGTCAACGGCATCCCCGAGATCGACGACGAGAAGAAGACCGTCGCGCTGAAGTTCTTCGTCGATCCCGGCAAGCGCACCTACGTGCGCCGCATCGAGTTCCGCGGCAACACCAAGTCGGTCGACGAGGTCCTGCGTCGCGAGATGCGGCAGATGGAGTCGGCTCCGGCCTCCTCGGCGCAGATCGAGCAGTCGCGCGTGCGCCTGGAGCGTCTGGGTTTCTTCAAGGAAGTGAAGGCCGAGAACGTCGAGGTGCCTGGCACCGACGACATGATCGACGTGCAGTACACGGTGGAGGAGCAGTCCTCGGGCTCGATCGGCGCGAGCGTGGGCTATGCGCAGGACGCGGGCCTGATCCTCGGGGCGAACCTGCAGCAGAACAACTTCCTCGGCACCGGCAAGCAGGTCGGCATCGGGCTCAATTCCAGCAAGTACCAGGATCTCTACAGCTTCAACTACGTCAACCCGTACTTCACCGAGGACGGCGTGAGTCGCGGCTTCTCGGTGTTCTACCGCTCCACCGACCTCGAGGAGATCAACGTCGCGAGCTACACCACCGACACCGTCGGCGGCACGATGAGCTTCGGCTACCCGATCAGCGAGACGCAGCGCCTGGGCCTGAGCTTCGGCGTCAACCGCACCGAGATCAGCGCCGGCATCGGCGCGGTGCAGGAAATCTCCGGCAGCCCGCGCCCGATCGAGGACACCATCGGTTACGTGAACCGGGACGACCTGAACAGCACGGGTTATTTCGCCCTGGAGGACATCAATGCGCCGGTGCCGGCAAGCTTTTTCCAGACCGACATCCCGACCGGCTTTCTCGACGTCTACGGCGACAGCTTCGACAACTTCCTGGTGACCGGCAGCTGGTCACAGTTCGCGCTGAACCGCGGCCAGCTCGCGACACGCGGCTATTCGCAGAACCTCTCGCTGCAGGTGGCCACGCCGGGCAGCGACCTCGAGTACTACAAGCTCACCTACAACGGCCAGATCTTCATCCCTCTGTGGCGCCAGTTCACGCTGCGCCTGCGCAGCGATCTCGGCTACGGCGACGGCTGGGGCGACCTCGAGGAACTGCCGTTCTACGAGAACTTCTTCGCCGGCGGATTCCGCTCGGTGCGCGGCTTCAAGGCGAACACACTGGGACCGCAGAGCACGCCGGCGGAACGCTACCAGATCCTCAACGTTCCGGTGTACGACGCGAGTGGCAACATCGTCGATCTCGAGGACCAGTACGTCTACATCACCTGTGCTCCGGTGGTCGATGACAACGGCAACATCACCAGTTGCTCGGGCAGCGAGGGCGAGAGAATCCTCGTGAGCCCGGTTTACACCGGCGACAGCGACAACAACCGCCCGTTCGGCGGCGATATCCTGATCGAAGGCAGCGCCGAGGTGCTGTTCCCGCTACCGTTCATCAAGGACCAGCGCTCGGTGCGCACCGGTGTGTTCCTGGATTTCGGTAATGTTTTTGATACCAATTGCAACGCCACGCAAGTAGTATGCTCCGACCTTGATTTTGGCGAGCTGCGCTACTCGGTGGGCTTCGGCGTCACGTGGATCACCGGCTTCGGACCCATAACCTTCAGTTTGGCCAAGCCGCTCAACGACGAACGCTCCGACAAGACCGAGATTTTCCAGTTCTCGCTCGGTCAGGGTTTTTGAACAACCGTCCCCGAATCACATCCGCATCCCTGGAGTCCTGACGTGAAGCGTTTTGGTCGTGCTGCCGTAATTGCCTGCCTGATGACCCTCGCCCCCGGTCTTGCGTTCGCGCAGGGCAAGGTCGCCGTGCTCAACCTAGAGGCGGCGGTGTTCAACACCGAGGAAGCCAAGACGCAGGTCAACGCGCTGCGCCAGACGCCTGAGTACCTCGCCAACAAGAAGGAAGCCGAGGGCCTGAAGAAGCAGTACGAGGACCTGGTCGCGCAGTTCAACAAGAACCGCGAGGTCATGAGCGCCGAGCAGGAAGAGGAGCAGGGACGCAAGATCAAGCAGGTCGGCACCGACCTCGAGTTCGTGGCCAAGAAGCTGCAGCAGTCCGAGCGCGAAGTGGCGCAGCGCATCATGCGCGAGATGATGCCGCGGGCGAACACGGTCGTGATGGACCTGCTGAAGGCCGAGGGCATCGGCCTGCTGCTGAACGCACAGGCCGCGCTGTTCGCCGAGCCCGGCTACAGCCTCGACGCCAAGGTCACCGAGAAGCTGAACCAGACCAAGAAGTGACGCGACCCCCGGGTCGCGCCCGGGGGCACATCCTGCCGGCGCGGCTTGCCTTCCCGGCTTGCCTGCGCCCTGGCGCCAGCGTTGCTTCTCCGCCTGCGCTCGCGGGTGCCGGGACCGATCAACGCGAACAGGAAGTACCCGGATGCTGATGGATGTCAACGAGATTCGCGAATACCTGCCGCACCGCTACCCGTTCCTGCTGGTGGACCGCGTCGTGGCGCTGGAGCCCGGCAAGTCGATCGTCGCGTACAAGAACGTCAGCGTGAACGAGGGTTTCTTCGAGGGGCATTTCCCCGACCTCCCGGTGATGCCCGGCGTGCTGATCGTCGAGGCCATGGCGCAGGCGGCCGGCATACTCGGTTTTCGCACCATGAACAAGAAGCCGGCCGACGGTTCGATCTACTACTTCGTCGGCGCCGACGACCTGCGTTTCAAGCGCCCCGTGGTGCCCGGCGACCGGCTGCAGCTCGAAGCCTCGATAGTCACCGAGAAGCGCGGCATCTGGAAGTTCGATTGCCGCGCCAGCGTCGACGGCCAGACCGCCTGCGAGGCCACGATACTCTGCGCGGACCGCAAGCGCTGACCGTGCGACGGGAGTCCCGTCCGTGACGGACTGGCGCCAGGTGCTGGCCTCGGGCGTACTGGTCGCCGGGGTCGACGAGGCTGGCCGCGGTCCGCTCGCCGGTGATGTCATCGCCGGCGCCGTTATCCTCGATCCGGCGCGACCCGTGAAGGGCCTGCGCGACTCCAAGAAAGTCTCCCGTGTGCGTCGCCCGCAACTGGCCCTGGGCGTGCGCGAGGCCGCGCTGGCGTGGGCCATCGGGCGTGCCAGCGTTGCGGAGATCGACCGCCTGAACATCCTGCAGGCCAGCCTGCTCGCGATGCGCCGTGCCGTCGAGGCGCTCGCGCTCGCGCCGCAGTTCGTGCTGGTGGACGGCAACCGCTGCCCGGCGTGGTCGCATCCCTCGCTCGCGGTGGTGGGCGGTGACGACCTGGTGCCCGCGATCAGTGCCGCCTCGGTGCTGGCCAAGGTCGAGCGCGACGCGGAGATGGTCGCGCTCGATGCGATCCACCCGGGTTACGGCTTCGCCGTGCACAAGGGCTATCCCACGGCGGAGCATCTCGCGGCGCTGCGTCGCCTGGGTCCGAGCCCGGTGCACCGGCGCTCCTTTGCGCCGGTGCGGGCCGCGGTTGCACAATGTGCGCCGGAACTGGAATGAGGCTCCCATGAGCGCCGCGTTCGTGCATCTCCGGCTGCATTCGGAATACTCGCTGATCGACGGGCTGGTGCGCGTCGAGGCGCTGGTCGAGCGCGCGGTCGAGCTGGGCATGCCCGCGGTCGCGCTCACCGACCACACCAACCTGTTCGCGCTGATCAAGTTCTACACGGAAGCCCAGTCGGCCGGCATCAAGCCGATCGTCGGCTGCGACGTGCGGGTGGAGCACGAGGGGCAGTCCCATGCGCTCACGCTGCTGGTCGGCGCGCAGGAGGGCTACCGCAACCTCATCCGGCTGATCTCCAGGGGCTGGCTGGAGGGGCAGCAGCTCGGGCGGCCGGTGTTGCAGCGCGCGTGGGTGGAGGAATTCGCCGGCGGGCTGATCGCCCTCTCGGGCGGGCGCGAGGGTGATATCGGCCAGGCGCTGCTCGGGGGCAGGGCGGAGCAGGCCGCGCAGCTGCTCGAACACTGGATGACCCTGTTCCCGGAGCGCTTCTATCTCGAGGTGAGCCGTACCGGCCGTCCCCGGGAAGAGGACTACCTGCACCTGGCGGTAGCGCTCGCCCAACGCCATGGCTGCCCCGTGGTGGCGACCAACGACGTGCGCTTCCTCGATCGCGGCGACTACGAGGCCCACGAGG
>JAGPES010000220.1 GCA_018057015.1 Pseudomonadales bacterium
GCACGCGGCCCTGCATGTCGATCACCGCGAGCTCGATGCCGGGCGCGGGCTTGCCCATCGAGCCCGGGCGCGGCTCGAGCGAGGGATAATTGCCGCACAGGAGCACGGTCTCGGTCTGGCCGTAGCCGTCGCGGATCACCAGTCCCGTGGCCTTGCGCCAGGTCTCGATCACCTCGGGGTTCAGCGGCTCGCCGGCGCCGACGCAGTGGCGCAGGCGCGGGAAGCGGTAGCGCGCTAGATCCTCCTGCACCAGCATGCGATAGACCGTCGGCGCGCCGCAGAAGGTGGTGATGGGCTGCGTCGCCAGCAGTTCCAGCGTGCGCCTGGCGCTGAAGCCCTGCGTGTGATGCACGAAGATCGCCGCGCCGCAGTTCCACGGCCCGAAATAGCTGCTCCACGCCGCCTTGGCCCAGCCGGTGTCGCTGAGGTTCCAGTGCAGGTCGGAAGGCTCCAGGTCGAGCCAGTAGCGCCCCGTGCTCCGGTGCGCCAGCCCGTAGGAATGCGCGTGCATGCACATCTTCGGGTGACCCGTGGTGCCGGAGGTGAAATAGCACAGCGCCTCGTCGTGCGCCGCGCTGTCGACCGTGACGAACGCCTCCGATGCCGCGCGCACCGCGGTGGCGTAGTCGATCCATCCCTCGCGCGGGCCGTCGACCACCACGCGCACCTCGAGGCCCGGACATTGGTCGAGCACCGCATCGACTTTCGCGGCATTCCCGGTGTCGGTCACCACGCAGGTGGCACCGGCCGCGTTGATGCGATACGCGAGGTCCTTCGCCGAGAGCTGCGCGGTGCCGGGGCTGGCGACCGCGCCCATGCGCAGGCAGGCGGTCAGCACCTCCCACCATGCGATCTGCCGGCCCAGCAGGATCACGACGCGCTCGCCGCGCGCCACGCCCGCACCGGCGAGCACGTTGGCGACGCGGCGCGAGGCCGCGGCAATATCGGCAAACGAGCGCCTTTCCTCGCCCCCGTGATCGTCGACCCACAGCATCGCGGCCCGGGCGGGATCGGCCGCCGCCCAGCGGTCGATCACGTCGCGCGCGAAGTTGAAACGTGCCGGGCAATCCCAGCGGTAATCCCGGCGGATGGTTGCGTAGTCGTTCATCGTGTCCCCCGGCGCGGTGCATGGCGGCGAATGGGCATCCCGGCGTGATTCCGGTTCATTGGCGTGGCGTGTCTTGCGCCGGCGAGGGTGGTGCCGATGCATCGGGAGGCGCAAGCGCGATGGCACCGGGCAATTCCAGGTGCAGCGCGGCCCTGGCCAGCAGGTGCGCGGAAATCGGCGCGGTGATGAACAGGAACAGCGACACCAGAACCTCGTGCAGGCTCAGGCCCTCGCCGGTGACGCTGAAAAAAACCGATGACGCGACGAGCAGGCAACCGACGCCGAGCGTCGTCGCCTTGGTCGGGCCGTGCAGGCGCGTGTAGAAATCCTGCAGGCGCACCAGCCCCAGCGAGCCGATGAAGGTGAAGGTCGCCCCCGCGACCAGCAGCAAGCTCAGCAGGATTTCGATCGCGGGACTCATTCGATGATGTCCCCGCGCAGCAGGTATTTCGCCAGCGCCACGGTGCCGACAAAGCCCATCAGGGCGATGAGCAGGGCCGCCTCGAAATAGAGGGGGCTCGCGAGCTGGATGCCGAGCAGCACCAGCAGGGCGATGGCGTTGATGTAGAGCGTGTCGAGCGCCAGGATGCGATCCGGGGCGTGCGGTCCGCGCAGCAGCCGCACGAGGCTCAGCAGGAACGCGGTGGTGACCAGCGCGAAAGCGATTGTCAGCGCGACGCTCAGCATTCGAAGATCTCCCGCAGCGGCGCCTCGAAGCGCGACTTGATGGTGGCGACCAGCGCCTCGCCGTCGGCGCAATCGAGCGCATGGACCAGCAGCTCGCGGTGGTCCGCCGAGAGCCGCGCCGACACAGTGCCGGGCGTGAGGCAGATGATGTTGGCGAGCAGGCTGATCGCCACTTCGTTGCGCAGTGAGAGCGGCACCACGACGAAGGCCGGGCGCAGCGTGCGCGGGCCTGCGAGTATCAGTTTGGCGACGGAGAAATTCGCGAGCAGCAGGTCCTTCAGGAACACGCCGGCCAGGCCGAGCAAGGCGGCGGGGCGCCGGATACGCACGCGTTGCGGCCAGAACGCCAGCGTGAAGCGCGGGATCACCAGCCCCAGCAGCAGGCCCAGCACCAGGTGTCCGGGCGCGAGGCTGTTGTTCAGCAGCAGCCACGTCGCCGTCAGCACCGGCGTGAGCAGCGGGTGCGGCAGCCATTGCGCGAGCCGCGTCATGGGCCGTCTCCCAGCACTGCGCCGACGTAGGCCGACGGCGCGAGCAGCTGCGCGGCGGTGGCCTGTGCAAACGCCAGCGCCCCTCCGGCGCCCAGCGTGAGCGCCACGATCAGGCCGAGCAGGCCGCCGACGGCGATCAGTTCGCGCGGCGTCGGCGGTGCCGCGGTGTCCAGCGGCAGCGACGGCTGCATCGTCTCGCCATCGGCGGTCCTGGAACTGAAGAACAGCCGGCTCCCGGCGCTGGCGAGCGCGATCACCCCGGCCAGCGCGCACAGCAGGATCACCGACCACACCACGGGCTGCCCGGGTGCGGCGCGCAGCACCAGGAACTTGGCGATGAATCCCGACAGCGGGGGCAGCCCGGCCGCCGCGATCGCGGCGACGAAGAACAGGCCGCCCCAGAGCGCGTGGCGCGGCAGGTCCGGGCCCGGCGTCAGGCGGTCAGCGGTCACCGGGCGACGTCTTCGTATCGCATCGGCCAGCAGGAACAGCGCGGCGGTCGCGAAGGTGCCGTGCGGCAGGTAATAGAGCCCGGCGGCGATGCCGCCCGCATCCAGCGTGAAGGCGGTGAGCAGCGTGCCTACCGAGGCCACGACGAGCCAGGCCGCGAGCCGCCCCAGGCTCTCTGCCGCGAGCGCGCCCAGCATGCCGATGCCGAGGGTGCCGAGCGCCAGCGGCAGCAGCCAGGGTTCGAACAGGTTGGCGAGCGCGGTGCCGGTGTCGCCGAAGAGCAGGGTGGCGGTGCGCAGGATCGCGTATGCGCCCACCTTGGTCATGATCGCGAACAGCGCCGCCACCGGCGCGGCAGTGCCGACATAGGCCGCGGGCAGCCACAGGTGCAGCGGCAGCAGCGCGGCCTTGAGGCCGAAGACGGCCAGCAGCAGCAGGCCGCCCGCGCGTGCCAGCCCCGCGTCGCGCGGCGGCAGGCTCGAGGCTTTCAGCGCGAGGTCGGCGAGGTTCAGGCTGCCCAGCGAGGCGTAGAGCAGCCCCGCCGCGAACAGGAACACCGTCGAACCGAGCAGGTTCAGCACCACGTAGTGCAGCCCGGCGCGCGTGCGATCGGCGCCGCCGCCGTGCAGAAGCAGCCCGTAGGAGGCGATCAGCAGCACTTCGAAGAACACGAAGAGGTTGAACAGGTCGCCGGTGAGGAACGCGCCCGCCAGGCCGAACAGCTGCAGCTGGAACAGCACGTGGAAGTGCCGTCCGCGCCGGTCGGCGCCGTCGCCGGCGTGGATCGCGGCGCACAACGCCAGCAGCGTGGTGATCAGCACCATCGCGGCGGCCAGGCGGTCGGCCACCAGCACGATGCCCCAGGGCGCGGGCCAGTCGCCGAGCCGGTAGACGAGGATGTCGCCCTGCGCCACGGCAGCCAGCAATGCGACGGCGATGCCTGCCTGCGCCAGCACGGCGAGCAGCGAGACGGCGCGCTCGAGCGCGAACGGCATGCGGGGCAATGCGAGCAGCGCGACGCCCGCCACGAACGGCACCAGCAGGGGGGCTATGGCGAGATGCGCGTTCATGCGTCCTCGCGTCCGTCGACGTGGTCGTTGCCGAGCTCGGCGCGCGCGCGCAGGCTCAGCACGATCAGGAAGGCCGTCATCGCGAAGCCGATGACTATCGCGGTCAGCACCAGTGCCTGCGGCAGCGGATCTGCATGGCTGGTCCCGGTGCCGATCACCGGCGGCTGGCCGATGACCAGCCGCCCGGTCGCGAACAGGAAGAGGTTGACGGCGTAGGAGAGCAGGGTCAGCCCGAGGACCACCGCGAAGGTGCGTGCGCGCAGCACCAGGTACACGCCGCAGCCCGTGAGCACGCCGACGGCCATCGCGATCAGGGCTTCCATCACCGGTCTCCCTCGTGGCTCGCCCGGTGCGCCAGGCCGAGGTTGATCAGGATCAGCAGCGTTGCCCCGACCACGACCAGGTAGACCCCGAGATCGAAGGCCATGGCGGAGGCCAGCTCGAAGCCGCCGATCAGCGGCAGTTGCGCGTGGCCGAAAGCGGAGGTCAGGAACGGCCGCCCGAAGCCCCAACTCGCCGCGCCGGTCAGGAAGGCCGTGCCGAGGCCGAGCGCGATCAGCGGCTGGGTGCGGGCGGGCAGCCGCGCCTGGGCCCAGCTCGCGCCGTTGGCGAGATACTGCATGATCAGCGCGATTGCCGTGACCAGGCCGGCGATGAAGCCCCCGCCCGGCTGATTGTGTCCGCGCAGGAAAATGAAGGCGGAAACCAGCAGCGCCAGCGGCAGCAGCAGGCGCGCGAAGGTGGCCATGACCAGCGGGTGGAGATCCGGGTCCCAGTCGCGGCCCTGCGCGTCGCGGGCCGGACCCGGCAGGCGCAGCCGGTCGAGCAGCGCGAAGATGCCGAGCGCCGCCAGCGCCAGCACGGTGATCTCGCCGAAGGTGTCGAAGCCGCGGAAATCGACGAGGATCACGTTGACCACGTTGCTGCCGCCGCCGCCCGGGACGCTGTTCGCCACGAAGAAGCCCGAGATCGGGTTAGCCGGGCGCGTCAGCACGGCCCAGGCCAGCGCGGCGGCGCCGCAACCGGCCGCCAGGGCGACGCCGCCGTCGCGCCAGCGCCGAACGCGGCCCGATTCCGCCGCCGTGGTCTGCGGCAGGAAGTACAGCGCGAGCAGCAGCAGCACGATGGTGACCACCTCGACCGAGAGTTGCGTGAGCGCGAGATCGGGCGCCGAGAATTTGACGAAGGCGAGCGAGACGACGAGGCCCACGGCACCGGTGAGGATCAGCGCGTTCAGGCGCTGGCGATGCAGCGCGGTGGCGCCGAGCGCGGCCGCCGCGAGCGCCAGCGCGGCCGCCACGCTCACGCCATCCACCGGCAGCAGCGCGCGCGGGCCAGTCAGGGGCGCCCCGGCAGAGATAAGACCGGCGCCGCCGAGCACGAGCGCCGTGACGATGAACAGCGCGGCCTGGCGTTGCAGCGAACCGTTGTCGAGCAGCGCGGTGATGCGGCGCGCCGCGGCGCGCACGCCCGCCAGGACGCGCTCGAACACGGCACGCGCGTCCAGCGATCCTTCCATGCGCCGCTGCAGCGCGAACAGCGGCTGGCGCCCGGAATACAGCAGCGCGCCGCCGAGCAGCGCGATCACGCTCATCCACAGCGCCGGGCTCACGCCGTGCCAGATCGCGAGGTCGTGCGCGGGCGGTGGCGCCTGCAGTACCGCGCCCGCGGCCAGGGTGAGGATCGGGTCCACCGTCCGTGCCGGAAACACGCCGACCAGCACGCACAGCGTCACCAGGATCAGCACCGGCACCCGCATCCACAGCGGCGGTTCGTGAGGAGTCTTCGGCAGGTCGACGGGGTCGCCGTTGAAGAACACGTCGTGGATGAAGCGCAGCGAATAGGCCACGGCAAAGATGCCCGCGAAGGTGACGGCTGCCGGGAGCAGCCAGCCGAAGCGCAGCTGGTCGCCGGCGGCGACCGCCTCGGCGAAGAACATCTCCTTGGACAGGAAGCCGTTGAACAGGGGCACGCCGGCCATCGCCGCTGCCGCGACCATCGCCAGCAGCGCCGTGTACGGCATGTACTTCCACATGCCGTTGACGCGTCGCATGTCACGCGTGCCGCACTCGTGGTCGATGATGCCCGCGGCCATGAACAGTCCCGCCTTGAAGATGGCGTGGTTGATCAGGTGGAACACGCCGGCCACAGCCGCCAGCGGGGTGC
>JAGPES010000221.1 GCA_018057015.1 Pseudomonadales bacterium
GCGCGCCTCTCCCGCCGCGAAGACTCCCTCGATTGTCCTGATCTCAGCCATCGTCATGCCTGTGGGTTGTAGCGCAAAAGGGCGCCAATTCTGCCATTAAACGCCATGCCCGGCCATCGCCGCTCGCGGAGGCTCAGTACGGGACGTGCTCCACGATCTCGAGGCCGAAGCCGGAAATCGCGTTGTAGCGCATCGGCGGCCCCATCAGCCGCATCTGCCCGACACCGAGCTGGCGCAGGATCTGCGAGCCGACGCCGACCAGGTTCAGCACGCTGGGTCCGCCCTCGGGCGCCGCCGCATCGGTTGCGGCTTCGCCGCCGAGCGCGACATCGACGCTGGCCAGCAGGTGCTGCTCGGTCTCGGGCTGGCTCAACAGCACGATCACGCCGCGGCCCTCGCGCGCGATGCGCTCGAGGCAACGCGCGGCGTTCCAGCTCGGCGGACGTCCACGCACCTCGGTGCACAACAGGTCACGCAACGCTGCGCCCTGCTGCACGCGCACCAGCGTCGGCGTCCCCGGATCGATGCTGCCGCGCGCAAGCGCCAGGTGCACGCGCCCGTCGTCGGCGTCGCGGAACACGTGCAGCCGGAACTCGCCATGGGCGGTCTGCACCTCGCCCTCGCGGATGCGGTGCACGGTGGTCTCGTTGCTCAGCCGGAACTGGATCAGCCCGGCAATGGTGCCGACGCACAGCGCGTGCTGGCGCGCGAATGCGAGCAGCCGCTCGCCGGTGGCAAGCGTGCCATCGTCGTTCAGCACGTCGGCCAGCACCGCCGCGGGCTCGTAGCCCGCGAGCCGCGCGAGATCGCAGCCGCCCTCGGTGTGGCCGGCACGCTTGAGCACCCCGCCGGGCTCGGCGCGCAGCGGAAACACGTGACCCGGCTGCACCACGTCGCGCGGCTGCGCGCCACGGGCCACCGCGGTACGGATCGTGTGCGCGCGGTCGGCGGCGGAAATGCCGGTGCTGATGCCTTCGGCGGCCTCGATGGAGACCGTGAAGCGACTGGCATGGACGCTGCGCGAGGCGCTTTCCACCATCAGCGGCAACCGCAGCTGCTCGCAGCGCTGCGCGGTGAGGCTGAGGCAGATCAGCCCGCGTGCCTGCCGCGCCATGAAGTTGACCTTCTCCGCCGTGATGTCCTCCGCGGGCGCGAGCAGCACGCCGCCGAGGTTCTCGTCGTCATCGTCGAGCAGCACCACCATGTTGCCGTGGCGAAAGCTGTCGATCAGTTGCTGCGTGGTGTCGAATTTCATGTGCCGGGGAATCCGTTCTGGGCCAGGAGTTCGCGCGTGACGCCGCCCGTGGCCGGCACGGGATACGCCGCCGCCTCGCCCATCAGCAGGCGCTCGAGGTAACGCACGATGACGTCGACCTCGAGATTCACGCGCGTGCCGGGACGGTAGTCGCCGAAGATGGTCTCGTGCGCCGTGACCGGGATGATGTTCAGATCGAATGCGGCGCCCTCGACGCTGTTCACCGTGAGGCTCACGCCGTCGACGCAGATCGAGCCCTTGTGCGCGATGTAGCGCGCCAGCGCCGCGGGCGCGCGCAGGCGATAGCGCGTGCTGCGTCCGTCCGGCGCGAGCGAGACCACTTCGCCGACGCCGTCGACGTGGCCGCTGACGATGTGCCCGCCGAGGCGTCCGCCCACCGCCATCGCCTTTTCGAGATTCACGCGCGCGCCCGCGGCGAGGCCGCCGAGCGTGGTCAGCCCCAGCGTCTCCAGCGAGACGTCGGCCGCGAACCAGTCGACGCCGTACTCCACCACCGTGAGGCACACCCCGCTGGTCGCGATGCTGTCGCCCGGGCGCACGTCGGCGAGATCGAGCTTGCCGGTGCCGACGTGCAGCCGCACGTCGCCTCCGCGGCGCTCGAGCCGGCGCACCTCGCCGGTGGCCTGGATGATTCCTGTGAACATGGTCCTTGCATTCCCTAAAATTGTGACGTGCGGGGCGCATGAGCCCCACCGGCGCGCTGCAGTAGCGCGCCATGCGCGCCATATCGCGGCCATGGGCCGCTCCTGCACCCTGCTCGTCGCGTTGTCTGCGGCTGCCAAAACCTGTTGCTACGCGCCCATCAGCCGAACGTTCGCCGCAGCCCTGCTCCGATGCGGATCTTCAGACCGGAGCCTGAGCCACGATCGCCGTGATCCGCCAGTCCCTGCCCACCGCCGTGAGATCCGTGATCTGCAACGCGAGCTTTTCGTCCATCGACGCCAGCGGCAAATCCAGCAGAGGTCGCGCCGCGCTGCCCATCAGCGTCGGCGCCATGTAGATGACCAGTTCGTCGACCAGGCCGGCGCGCAACGCCGCGCCGGCAAGCGTGGCTCCGGCCTCGATGAGCACTTCGTTGCACTGCGCCACGGCGAGGTGGGCGAGCAGTGCACGCAGGTCGACGCGCCCGTCTCGGTCCGGCAGGTGCAGCACGGTGACGCCGGCCTCGCGCAGCGCCTGCTCGCGGGCAGCATCGCGTGCGGCCGTCACGACCAGCGTGTCCCCAGCCTCGCCGATCACGCGCGCCGAGGGCGGAGTGCGCAGCTGCGAATCCAGCACCACGCGCAACGGCTGGCGCTCGGGCGCCGCGAGGCCGTCGATCGCGATGCGCACGTCGAGGCGCGGGTCGTCGTGCAGCACCGTACCGACGCCGGTGACGATGGCGCAGCTTTGCGCACGCAGGCGCTGCACGTCGGCGCGCGCGGCCTCGGCGGTGATCCACCGGCTGCTGCCGTCGGCCATCGCGGTGCGCCCGTCGAGGCTCATCGCGAGTTTTACGCGCACCCAGGGCAGCCCGGTTCTCATGCGCTTGAAGAATCCGGGGTTCAGCGCCACCGCCTCGCGCCCGAGGATGCCGGATTCGACCGCGATGCCGGCGGCGCGCAGCCGCTCCAGCCCGCTGCCCGCGACCAGCGGGTTCGGGTCGAGCGAGGCCGCGACCACGCGGCTGACGCCGGCCTCGATCAGCGCCTCGGCGCAGGGCGGCGTGCGGCCGTGGTGACTGCAGGGCTCGAGCGTCACGTAGGCAGTCGCCCCGCGCACCGGCTCGCGGGCCGCGCGCAGCGCCTCGACTTCGGCATGGGCCTCGCCGGCGCGGCGGTGGAATCCGCGCGCGATCACGCGTTCGCCCTGCGCGATCACGCAACCCACGCGCGGGTTCGGCGCGGTGGTGCACAGGCCGCGACTCGCGAGCCGGACTGCCTCCGCCATGTGGCGGACGTCGGTGATCTGCTGGCGCATGACAGTGGACTAGCCTGCCGCCCCCGGCGGCGGAGTGTCCTGTTCCTCCGCCAGGCGCTCGATCTCGGCGCGGAATTCGTTCAGGTCCTGGAAGCTGCGGTAGACGGAGGCGAAGCGCACGAAGGCCACGTGATCCACCGCCTTGAGCTGGCGCATCACCTGTTCGCCCACGACACGCGAGGCTACTTCGCGCTCGCCGGTCGCCTGCAGCGCGTGCTTGATCTGGCTCAGCATCAGCTCGACGCGCTCCATGCTGACCGGACGCTTCTCGATTGCGCGCAGGATGCCCTGGCGCAGCTTGTCCTCGTTGAAGGGCTCGCGTACGCCGCTCTGCTTGATGATGCGCGGCAGCAGCAGCTCGGCCGTCTCGTACGTGGTGAAGCGCTCCGCGCAGCCCAGGCATTCGCGCCGTCGGCGCACCTGGTCGCCCTCCGCGACCAGTCGCGAGTCGATGACCTTGGTGTCGGCGGCGGAACAGAAGGGGCAGCGCATGGTCGTGGAACGCGTCGGAAAATGAGGCGGCATGGTAGCACAGCGCCGCCGGCACCCCGCGGCCGGGCGGGCCGCGCGCCCCGGTCAGCGCCAGCCCTAAGGGGCCGGGGCATTAGCGCCGGTTGCCGGGACTGCATCCCCCCGTCACCTTCAATGATCCAGGCCAATTTTTGGGGGAGCAGGGAGGCGTAACATTTGATTTGGTCGATTCATCCGGGGGAGGTGCGGCATGGCCCGCAAACGCAGCAACACGAAAACGGTATTCATCACCGGCGCCGGCGGCGGGCTGGGCGGCGCCACCGCGCGCTACCTGGCGGAGCGGGAATGGCAGGTGTTCGCGGCCGATTTCGACGCCAGGGCGCTGAAAGCACTCGCCGCGGAAGTCGACGTCACGCCGGTGCAGCTCGACGTGACCGACGCCGCGAGCTGCGAGGCGGCGCGCCGGCGCGTGGCGCGCGCCTGCGACGGTCTGGACGGCGTCGTGAACTTCGCGGGCATCCTCGCGGTAGGCTCGGTGGTCGAGATCGACCCGGACGTCATCCGCCGCGTGCTCGACGTGAACGTGATGGGCACGGTGCGCGTGAACCACGCGCTGTTCCCACTGGTGCTGGCGCGCAAGGGGCGCATCGTCAACATCAGTTCCGAGACCGGCTGGCAGAGCGCGATGCCCTTCAACGGTGCCTACGCGCTCAGCAAGCACGCGATAGAGGCCTATTCCGACGCGCTGCGGCGCGAGTTGATGTTCCTCGACGTGCCGGTGATCAAGATCCAGCCCGGGCCGTTCCGCACCGGCATGGTCGCCAGTATCGAACAGAACTTCGAGCGCGTCGCGCAGGCCTCGACCTACTTCAAGGAACTGCTGCAGACCCTCAAGAAGGCAACGATCAGGGAACAGGGCAAGGCGCACGATCCCGAATTGCTGGCGGAAGTGGTACACACCGCGCTGACGACCCGCTACCCGCGCATCTCCTACTCGGTGAAGCCGGACCCGCAGCGCGTCGCACTGAGCGCGCTGCCGGACTGGGCCGCCGACCCGCTGCTGAAACTCGCCCTCGGCACCCTCGCCAGGTAACCCCAACCCAAATAGGGCAGGCGGAGAAGTCAGGGGGCGGCGCTGGAGCCCAGCAGGCGCAGTACCCTGCCGGCGAGCCGCATGCCAGCCGCCATCGCGGCGACGAACAGCAGCGCGCCGGGCACCCCGCCGGCGGCGATGATCAGGCCCGGGCCGGGGCAGATGCCCGACATGCCCCAGCCGATGCCGAATACCACCGCGCCCACCACGAGCGGCGTGTCGACCGGTGCGCGGCTGGCGATGTCGCAGCTCTCGCCGGCCAGCGTCCGGCCGCGCTTCTTCAATAACCACAGCGCGGGCGCGGTGACGGCAATCGCGGTCGCCATCACCACCGCGAGCGCGGGATTCCAGTTGCCGGCGATGTCGAGGAAGGCCAGCACGTTCTGCGGGTCGGTCATGCCCGAAACGATCAGCCCGGTGCCGAACAGCAGGCCGGCGAAGAGGGCCGGGACGAAAGGGGGCATATGCATGGGCCTCACCACTGCACCACGTGACGTACGACGTAGACGGTGACCATCGCCGTGCCCATGAAGAGCAGCGTGGCCACGATGGAGCGGCGCGAGAGGTTGGCCATGCCGCAGACCCCGTGGCCGCTGGTGCAACCCGAGCCGACGCGGGTGCCGATGCCGACCAGCAGGCCGGCGGCGAGCAGCCACGGCACCCCGCCGGCCATCGCCACATCGATGTCGTTCAGCAGCAGGTAGAGCGCGGGCAGCACGAGCCCCAGCAGGAAACCCAGCCGCCAGCGCTGCGGGCCCGCGTCACCGTCGAGCAGGTTGCCGAAGGCGCCGCTGATGCCGGCGATGCGACCGTTGAGGAGCGCGAGCACAGCCGCACCGGCTCCGATCAGGGCACCGCCAGCCACCAGGTCGAACAGCTCAGTCATGCGTCAGAACTCCTAGCATTGCCATCAATATCAATATCTTACCGACCACGTCAAGGCAAAGGAATCCTCTCCCGGCGAGATGTCCGCCTCGCCACCGCCGAGCATCGGCGGAATCGGCTGGTCCCCCGGGCTGTAGCCCGCGCGCTGTTCCGTCACGCCGCCGCGCACCGTATGCTGTGTCCACCGGACTCATCCACTCGCCACAGGAACCAGACATGGATGTGCGCAAGCTCAGCGACGCCGTCAGCGTCGCG
>JAGPES010000222.1 GCA_018057015.1 Pseudomonadales bacterium
TGAGGGAAATGCGTGATGTTTTGTGTAACATTTTTCACTTCACAGGCATTAAAATCACCGCTGTGCTTCTCCGGGCGCCCGAGGCACCGCCTCGCCCATGCACCTGGTCCGCCCCTTCGTCGAACATCCCGCCGCCGTCGGCGAGTCGTACTTTCGGCACCTGCGCGCCGCAGCCGGCTTCGGCGCCGCGATGATCGGCGGTGGCATGGCCTGTCTGGTCCACGCGCTCCTGCCTTTCGCATACGTGACGCGCGGCAGCGAAACGATCGCGCGCCTGCACGAGCGCATGATCGCGAATCGGGTCGCGCGGCGGCTCGACGTCAGCGCCGACGAACAGGCGGCAGCGCGAGATCGCCTCGGCGGGCGGTGACGGGGTCGGCCGGACCCCTTGTCGCACCGGTTGCAAAACTTCGCCTTGCGCGCGAGGATTCGGCGCCGGTTATTCTAAGGAGGTGGCGGATGTCCAAGGTGCACATGCTGCAGATGACCCGGAATCAGGACGTGGCAACCGCGTTGTATGCCTTTCTGGAGGACAAGCAGTGGGCGGGCGTCGTCATCCTGGGAGGCATCGGGTCGGTCAGCAGCATGACCGTCGCCAATCCGGTCGACCATGACTCGCCGCCGAAGATCGCCGTCAACAGGATCGACGAGCCGCTGGAGGTCCTGGGCTTCACCGGCGAACTGTTTGCAAAGGGCGCCGAGCCGGACAACATGCCCGCCTTCGCCTCGGACAATCCTTCCCATTTCGTCGTGCATATTCACGTCACGGTTTCCCATGGCGACGGGTCGGTGACGGGCGGCGGGTTTCGCGACGCCACCGTCATGCGGGGCTTGAATCTCTACATGATGGAACTGTCCTCACCGTTCCAGGCGGGAACTTCACGACGTTAACGGAGATGAGAATGAACATTTTTCGCCGTCAGATGCTTGCGTTGCTCCTCAAGGGCAATTTGCTCCTGGCTGCGCTTGCCGGGGTCGCCTATTGCGGTGTCGCGCTCGCGCAGCCGGCCACCTATCCTTCGCGGCCGATCACCATCGTGGTGCCTCATGCGGCGGGCGGCCCGGTCGACAGCGTGGGGCGTCTGTTCGCTCGAAAGCTCAGCGAGCTTCTCAAGACGCCCGTGACGGTCGAGAACCGCGCCGGCGCCTCCGGCAACATCGGGGCCGCGTATGTGGCCGCTGCGCAGCCGGACGGCTACACGCTCTACATCAACGCATCGATTCACGCGATCAATCCGCTCCTGTACAAGGAGAGGATGAAGTTCGACTCGGTCAAGGACTTCACCGCCATCAGCCTGCTGGCGACCGGCGAGCTGGTCTTTTGCGCCAGCACGGAAAGCTCGATCTCGACGGTTCAGGAGTTCATCGACAAGGCCAAGGCAACGCCCGAGAAGATCAGCATCGCCAACACGGGATCAGGGTCTGCCGGCCATATCGCGACCGAGCAGTTTCTGCATGATGCCAAGCTGCGCGACATCCTTCTGGTGCTCTACAAGGGCACGGCGCCCTCGCTGCAGGCCGTGGCCGGCGGCCAGGTCACCGCCGTCATTGCGCCGACATTGTCAGCGGTACCGCTGATAAAGGGCGGCAAGATGCGCGCGCTGGCGGTGACCAGCCGCAATCGCAGCCCGCTGCTGCCCGACACGCCGACGATGGACGAGGTCGGGCTGAAGGACTTCGAGTTCTATACCTGGTACGGATTCTGGGGCCCGGCGAACCTGCCCGCGCCGGTCCTGAAGACGCTGAACGATGCGGCCGCGACCATCATGGCGATGCCCGACGTCAAGTCGACGCTGGTTGCCGCGGGTTTCCAGCCGACCTACAAGGGCCCTGACGATTTCAGGAAATTCATCGCCGAAGACATGGCCAGGAATCGCAAGGTCATCGAAGCGGCCAAGATCTCGGTGGATTAGAACCCCGTTTCCGCGGGGCCCGCGGCCCACACCGACGGCAGGATGTGGCTCGCCCGCACCGCGGTCGGCGGTCCGCGATCCTGCGGCACATCGAACACAGCCAATCGGAGAGGGCGTACTCATCATGGCCAAGCTCAGGATCGAAGGTTCGTTCGTCGCGCTGGTTACACCGTTCAATCAGGACGGTTCAGTCGACTTTGGCGCGTTTCGCAGCCTGCTCGCGTTCCAGGAACAGCATGGAACGAGTGCCGTGCTGATCATGGGTTCGACCGGCGAGGTCTCGATGCTGGCGCAGGAAGAGCGCCAGAAGATCATCAGCGAGACGGCCAGGATGAAGACCGGAAAGATGAAGTTTTTCTACGGCTGCACCGGCAACAACACGGCCACGACCATCGACTACCTGCGCTTTGCCCGCGCCAACGGCGCGGACGGCGCCATCCTGGCAGCACCCGCCTACATATGCGCGCCGGAGGACGACATCGAGGATTTCTTCCTCGAGGTCGCGGATGCCACCGACCTGCCGCTGGGCATCTACAACAATCCGCCGCGGGTCAAGTCCGATCTGCATTGGGACAGCCTGTTGCGCATTTTCCGGCACCCCAACTACGTCATCCACAAGGAATCGACCACCCGCGTCGGCCAGGTGGCGCAGGTTCTGCGCGCCTGCCCGGATGTGTCGGTGATGTGCTGCGACTCGCCCAATCTGGGCCTGGTCGTTCCCACCATGAGCCTGGGCGGTCACGGCACGGCCAACATGACCGGCAACATCGCGCCGGCGGAACTCGCGCTGTTGTCCAAGCCCTGGCATACGCCCGAGGTCTCGGTCAGCTTCCGGGAGACCTACCTCAGGATCCTGCCGATGCTGCATTTCTCCTATTCGGCCAGCAACCCGGTGGCCATCAAGTCGCTGATGAAGGCCGTTGGCCTGCCGGTTGGCGCGCTGCGGCGGCCATTGAAGGGGCTCGACGACCAGGCCGTGCGCAACGGCTTGCGCATCGTGCGGGAACTCGAACTCGACCGCAAATACGGCTGGAGCTCCCCGCTCCTCAAGGCCGCCTGACCGCGCGCAGGGCGAGTCGACCGCCTTGGATCTTGGTGTTGCCGGCAGGACGGCGCTGGTGTTCGGCGGCAGCCGCGGCATGGGCCGCGCCTGCGCCCGGCAGCTGTCGAAGGAAGGCGTGCAGGTCGTCATCGCCGCCCGCACGCTGGCCACGCTGGAGACCGCGGCGGCCGAAATCAGCGCTGAAACCGGTCAGCCGGTGCGTTTCGTCTCAGCCGATCTCACCACCGGCTCGGGGCGCGATGCAGCCCTCTCGGCCTGCCCCGCGCCGGACATCCTGATCAACAACGCCGACGGCCCGCTGCCCGGGGATTTCCGCGACTGGAGTCGCGACGACTGGCATCAGGCGCTGGACGCGATGATGCTCGGCCCCATCGAAATGATCCGCCGCACCGTGGACCCGATGATCGAGCGCCGATTCGGCCGCATCGTGAACATCGTCTCGCGCAGCGTCAAGACGCCGGACGCGGCGCTTGGCCTGTCCGGGGGCGCCCGATCGGGACTGGTGGGATTCGTGGCCGGCCTGGCGCGGACCACCGTGCGGCACAACGTCACCATCAACAATCTCCTGCCGGGCGCCTTCGCCACCGACGCGCAGCGACGCCACGTCGACAAGCTGGTCCAGAGCACCGGCGAATCCTTCGAAGCCCTGTGGCAGCGACGCGGCGCCGAGAGTCCGGCAGGTCGCTTCGGGGAAGCCGAGGAAATCGGCGCGCTCTGTGCGTTCGTGTGCTCGGCGCATGCCGGCTACATCACTGGACAGAGCATCCTCATCGACGGCGGCGCGTACCCCGGAACGTTCTAGCATCGCCGCAGGTTGCGGGCCCCGGCGCGCTCAGCGCGGTGCCGCCAGCTTCACGACCGTGCCCGGCGGCCCGCGGCACCTCGAACAGCGGCGCGTTCAACACGCCCGCGCAGCCCGCGTCGACCGCCATGGTGGCGCTGGCCTGGAACGGCGTTCGCGCCGTTCATCAGGTGATCGAGGCCCGCTGACGATCATCGCGGCGGTGCCAACCCGCCGTTCGCCGTCCGACCTCATCCCTGTGGCCAATGGCGCCCGTCACGGGGTGCCGCCCACCCTGATCCCCGACGCCGCCAACGCGGCGCAACGGGGGCGGGCATGGGGGCCGAAGGCAGGGCCGGGCAGCGCGCAGCGGCGCGGTATCGGCCGCGCCGCCCGAGCCAGAGCGTACTCTATCGCTACGTCCAAGAGCACCTCGAGACCTGGCTCGTCCAATGCCGCGACGGTCACGACGACGCCGGGCCGGTGCCGGCCTATGTGGAGCGGGAGTTCCGCCGTTACCTGGAATGCGGAATTCCTGCGCATGGCTTTGCCCGGGCCCGGTGCGGGCAGTGTGGACACGACTTCCTCATCGCGTTCTCCTGCAGGGGACGCGGGGTGTGCCAGTCGTGCAGTGCCCGCCGCATGATCGAGACGGCGGTGCATCTCGCCGATCACGTCTTCCCACCCCTGCCAGTGAGGCAGTGGGTGCTCGCGATGCCGACGCGACTACGCTACTTCCTGCAGCGCGACCCCGAACTGCAAGGCGCTGCCCTGCGCCTGTTCCTGCGCGCGGTGGAGCAATGCCTGCGGGCGCACAGCGCGGGTGCCGGTCCTGCGGCGCGGCTCGGGGCCGTAGCCTTCATCCACCGCTTCGGCTCGCGCCTCAATGCCCACCTACACTTCCACTGCGTGGTCATCGACGGCGTGTTCGAGCCTGCTGCGGCGAACGCCGTGACCTTCCATGCCGCCACTGGCCTCGAGGCCCACGCCATCGCGCAGCTGCCGCAGTCCGTGCGCCGGCGGCTGTTGCGCGTCTTCGTGCGCCGTGGTCTGCTCCCGGCCGACGACGCACAGGCGATGGCGCGATGGGAACATGGCGGTGGCTTCTCCGTCGACGGCTCGGTGCGCATCGCGGCCGCCGACCGCGCCGGCCGTGAGCGGCTGTTGCGTTACTGCGCGCGGCCACCGTTCGCCTTGGACCGGCTGTGCGAACTCGCTCCCGAACGCTTGCTCCATGAGGGCACCAAGCCCGGTCCGGGCGGCAACGGCCCGCGGCCCGCCGCTATGGGACCGGCCCGAGGCCGCGACCCGTGACGGCGATCCCTACGCCTAGCCGGCACCCGAGGTCGAGTTCGATCAGCGCATTGCTTGGTAACCCGTAACCCGGTGCGTGCCCTTCGCGCGACGCCGGGCAGGCGCGTGCCCGCGGCCGCCGGCGCGTCGTCCCCGCATTCCGCCGCCCCGAAGATCACGCCGGACCGCATGCCATAATCGCCCGCCATGGCGATCCACTTCGACCTCGTCGATCTGCGCCTGATGGTCCGCGTCGCCGAAGCGAACAGCCTGACGCGCGGTGCCGACGCGTCCCACATCTCGCTGCCGGCCGCGAGCACCCGCATCAAGAACCTCGAGGAGAGCCTCGGCCTCAAGCTGCTCTACCGGACGAGCCAGGGCGTCACGCTGACGCCGCCCGGTCAGGCATTCGTGCAGCATGCGCGAACGGTCCTCGCGCAGCTCGAACACCTGAGCGGCGACCTGCAGGAGTACGCGAAGGGCATCAAGGGCCACCTGCGCGTCTACGCCAACACCACCGCGCTCGGAGAATTCCTGCCGCCCGTGCTGCGAGGCTACCTGCTCGCCCACCCGGACGTGAACATCGACCTGCGTGAGCGGCTGTCGCACGACATCGTCCGCGCGGTGTCGGAGGGACAGACCGACATCGGCATCGTCGCCGGGCAGGTGCGCACCGAGAACCTGGAAACCCTCCCCTACCGGCGCGATCGCCTCGTGCTGGTCGTCCCGAGAGGCCACGCGCTGGCTAGCAGGCAGGAAGTCGCGTTCGCCGAGACGCTCGACTGCGATCACGTCGGCCTCCAGGAGTCGAGCGCGATCCACGCGTTCCTGCGCCAGGTCTGCGACCAGCTCCACCGGCCGCTCAGGCTGCGCAT
>JAGPES010000223.1 GCA_018057015.1 Pseudomonadales bacterium
GCGCGCGCGGCCCTACGTGAGCCGTGTGCAGCAGCTTTCGCTCGCGCCGGATCAGGCGCTGGTCGCATGGGTGGTCGGCACGGAACGCTACGCCACATCGGTTCGCCTCCCCACGCGCGGTGAATACGTCCATGCGTGCAGCTGCCCCTACGAGCACGGCGGGCCGTGCAAGCACGCGGTGGCGGTGCTGCTGGCGGCGGGTGAAGCGTTGAAAGCCGGGCAGGCCATCCCGGCGCTCGATGCGCACAGCGATCTGGCGCGGTGCCTGCGCGGCGTACGGGACGACGATGCGTTCGGGGACGATGCAGGGGAAGACGAGGACGATGGCGCGGACGACGAAAGCGTTGCCGGGCGGCATGGCCGCACGGCGCGCGCGGCACCGCGGCGCACGAAACCGACGCGTATCGCGGCGGTGCTCGACAAGCTCGACCGTGACGGGCTGCAATCGCTGCTGCTGGCGCTGGCGGCGCAGTATCCCGAGGTCGCGCGCGGCATCCTCGAAGCCGATCAGCTCGCGGGCGGACGCATCGACACGCTCGAGCGTTCGCTGCTGGCCGAAATCCGCCAGCTCAGCGCCGAGGCGGCGTGGCACAACCGCTGGGATGGAACCGCTCACCAGCCGGATTATTCCCGCCTCGCGGCCAAGCTGCGGGCGCTGGGCGAGCGCGGCCATGCCGACGCGCTGCTGCGCCTGGGCGAGGAGCTCTGGACGCGTGGTCGCGCGCAGGTCGAGCAATCCGACGACGACGGTGATACGGCGATGGCATTGGCCGATTGCCTCGGGGTCGTGCTGGAGGCGGTGCCGACATCTTCGCTGTCCCGGCGCGGGCAACTGCTCTGGATCATCGAGCGCGTGCTCGAAGACGAGTACGACCTGCTCGAGGGCGCCGGAGACATCCTGAAGCGTCGCATCTACACCAAGGCGCACTGGCGCGAGGTCGTCGACGTGCTGACGAGTCGTCTGGATCCCGGGTCGGGCATGCAGGGCTCGGGCTTTTCCGCCAGCTACCAGCGCAATCGCCTGTTGTCATGCCTGCTGGATGCGTGTGCGCGCGCCGGCTGCAAGGACAGGATGGTTCCGCTGCTGGAGGCCGAGGCCGATGCCTGCCAGTGTCATGCGCGGCTGGTGGATGAACTGCTCGCGGCCGGTGACGAAGAGCGCGCGCGGGCGTGGTGCATTCGCGGCTACGCGAGCACCATCGCCGAGGCGCCGGGCATCGCGCACGAACTGCAGAACCGGCTGTGCGACATGGCGCAACGCCACCGCCGCCACGATCTGGTGGCCGCCTACGCGGCGCAGGATTTTCGCGAACGCCCCTCGCTGCAGGGTTACACGGACTTGCGCAAGGCCGCGGAACGCGCGATTTGCTGGCCCGTGGTGCGCGACGCCGCGCTCGGTTACCTGGAGAGCGGCACGTTTCCCGAACCGGGGCCGTGGTGGCCGCTGCCGGCCCCCGAGGTCGAGCGGCCAGCTGCGGGGAAGAAACACCTGCGCGCCGCTGTTCCGAATTTCCCGGTGCTGATCGAGATTGCCATCGCGGAACAGCGTCTCGACGACGCGGTGTCGCTCCACCAGCGGCTGTGCAAGCTGGGTGGATGGCACGGGCAGGTCGATGTTCGCGTTGCCGCCGCGGTTGCCGTCTCGCATCCCGATACCGCGCTCGGCATCCGTCGTGCGCTGGCGCAGGAGCTCATCGCGCGGGCCAAGCCGAACGCCTACGAGCAGGCTGCCGGCCATCTGCGGGCCATGCGCGATATCCTCGCGCGCGAACAGCGCCTCGCAGAGTGGGAACAGCTGATCGCGCAGCTGCGCACGCAACACCGCGCCAAACGCCGACTGCTGGAAACGCTGGATACCTTGTCGTCGAGGCGGATAGCGGGGTGAACCCCCGACGCGGCGGCGCGCGCCGGATCACCCTGCGGCGCGCGCCGTGCTTGCGCTCAGCGCGTCATGCAGCTGAATTTCTGTCCGCCGATAGAGGCTTCGTACATCAGTCCGCCCTTGGCGACGGTGAACACGGCCATCCCCTTGTGGAATCCGCCGATGCTCGTGGTGGATGCGTCGTGCTTGCCTCCGCTGGCACCGGCACCCGCCCCTGTGGTGCCGGCACTGGCAGAGACCCCTGCGGTTATCGCTACCGCGGTGGCAGTGGCGCCGAACTCGAAGCTGCCCGAGGCAAATTCGTCGAATGCGCGCTTGTCCTCGAAGAAGATGATCTGACTGTAGGCCTGCGCGCCGGCCTGCAACCCGATGCTCAACTGCGTCACTTTGGTGTCCGCGACGCGGCGCCCACCCACGTAAACGCGCCATCGCGGCCATGGGCCGCTCCTACACCCGAAAATCGCCGTATGCGCAGGGCCGCAAGGCGTTTTGCGACACACCGTGAAGCAAACCTGCAGAAGCGGCAGCTGCGTTTGCGGCATAATCCGCCATGAACAATCAAGGCGGCGTGAGGGCAGGCATTGAACTCACCCATATCCCGGGAGCTCGCGCGGGCGACCATCGACCGGACCCCGGCCTGGCTGGACCTGATCCAGGGCGTCAGCGGCCTGGCGCTGGCGCTGTTCATGTGGGGCCACATGCTGCTGGTGTCGAGCATCCTGCTCGGCAAGGACGCGATGTACCACGTCGCGCGCTTCTTCGAGGGTGTCTACTTCTTCGGCCGCCCCTACCCGCAGCTGGTCACAGGCATTGCGGCCGCGATATTCCTGCTCATGGTCGTGCACGCGGTCGCGGCGATGCGGCGCATGCCCTCCAGCTACCGCGAGTACCGCACCCTGTTTCGCCACACCCGCGACTTGCGCCACGCCGACACCTGGCTGTGGCTGCTCCAGGTCGCGACGGGCCTGGTGCTGATGTTTCTCGCCGGCGTGCACCTGTACACGATGATGACGCACCCGGCCGATATCGGCCCGTACGAGTCGGCCGATCGCTTCGTCAGCGGGCGCATGTGGCCGCTGTACCTGGTGCTGCTGTTCGCCGTCGAGCTGCACGGCGGCATCGGCCTGTACCGGCTGGTGCTGAAATGGGGCCTGCTGCCGCGCAGCGCCGATCCGCGCGCGCAGCGCCGTCGCCTCTCGCGCCTCGAGTGGTCGATCACCGGCTTCTTCCTGGTGCTCGGCTTGCTGACCTTTGCCGCCTACATGAAGATCGGCATCGAGCATCGCGACCGCGCCGGCGAGCGCTACGTGCCCGTGGCGCTGCGCGCGGCCATGCCGCTGGCGGGACCCGTCTGATGCGCACGATCCAGACCGATGTGCTGGTCGTGGGCGGCGGCCTCGCGGGCCTGCGCACCGCGATCGGCGTGCGCCGGCGCGGCTTCGAGGCGATCGTGCTGAGCCTGGTGCCGGCCAAGCGCTCGCACTCGGCGGCGGCGCAGGGCGGCATGCAGGCGAGCCTCGGCAACGCGGCGATGGGCGAGGGCGACAACGAGGACGTGCACTTCGCCGACACCGTGCGCGGCAGCGACTGGGGCGCCGACCAGGACGTGGTGCGCATGTTCGTGAACACCGCGCCCAAGGCGGTGCGCGAGCTCGCGGCCTGGGGCGTGCCGTGGAACCGCGTGCAGCGCGGCGAGCACGAGGTGGTGATGAACGGCAAGCGCGTCACGCTCACCGAGCGCGACGCGGCGCACGGGCTCATCACCGCGCGCGATTTCGGCGGCACGCGCAAGTGGCGCACCTGCTACGTGGCCGACGGCACCGGGCACTCGATGCTGTTCACGATGAGCGACCAGGCGGTGGCCAACAGCATCCCGGTGCACGAGCGCATGGAGGCGCTGGCGCTGGTCCACGACGGCGCGCGCTGCCACGGGGTGATCGCGCGCAACCTCGCCAGCGGCGAGCTGGTGGCCTACGTGGCGCGCGCGACCTGCATCGCCACCGGCGGCTTCGGGCGCATCTACCGGGTCTCGACCAACGCCATCATCAACGAGGGCATGGGGGCCGCGATCGCGCTGGAAACCGGCGTTGCCGCGCTCGGCAACATGGAGGCGGTGCAGTTCCACCCCACGGCGATCTTCCCCGCCGGAATCCTGGTGACGGAAGGGTGTCGCGGTGACGGCGGCTTGCTGCTCGATGGCCGCGAGCGCCGCTTCATGCCCGACTACGAGCCCGACAAGGCGGAGCTGGCATCGCGCGACGTGGTCTCGCGACGCATGGAGGAGCACATCGGCGCGGGGCACGCGGCGCGCTCGCGCTTCGGCGAGCACCTGTGGCTGGACATCCGCCTGCTCGGGCGACGCCACATCGAGACGCGGCTGCGCGAGGTGAAGGAGATCTGTACCTACTTCCTCGGCATCGACCCGGTCGAGCAGCTGATCCCGGTGCGCCCCGCGCAGCACTACTCGATGGGCGGCATCCGCACCGACCATCGCGGCGAGAGCCGCACGCTGAAGGGACTGTTCGCGGCCGGCGAGGCGGCCTGCTGGGACATGCACGGCTTCAACCGCCTGGGCGGCAACTCCGTGGCAGAGACCGTGGTGGCGGGCATGATCGTCGGCGAGTTCATCGCGGACCACTGCGAGTCGCCCGACGGCGCGGCCGATGTGCCGACCGCGCTGGTGCGCGAGTTCCATGCGCGCGAAAGCCGGCAGCTCGCGGCGCACGCGGCGCGCAGCGGCCCCGAGAGCCCCTTCGCGCTGGTGCGCGAGATGCAGCTGGCCATGACCGGCAACGTCGGCATCTTTCGCAGCGGCGAGCGGCTCGCCGAAGCGGTGGCGCAGTTGCAGCAGCTGCTGGTGCGCAGCCGCGACGTGGGACTGCGCAGCCAGGCGCGCGGCGCGAACCCGGAGCTGGTGGCGGCCTACCGCCTGCCGCGCATGCTCAAGCTCGCGCTGTGTGTGGCGCAGGGCGCGCTGGCGCGCACCGAGAGCCGCGGCGCGCATTTTCGCAGCGACTTCCCGGTGCGCAACGACCGCGACTGGCTCGCGCGCACGCTCGCGACCTGGCCGGACCCGGATGCCACGCTGCCGGTGCTCGCCTACGAGCCGCTCGAGGTGCGGCGCATGGAACTGCCGCCGGGCTGGCGCGGCTACGGCGCGAAGGACTACGTCGACCACCCGGATACGCCGGCGCGCCAGGCCGAGGTCGAGCGCCTGCGCGCGGCCACGGCCGGCACCGGGCGCCTGGCGCAGCAGCAGGCACTGATGCCCTGGGAACACCAGTTGCCGCCGCGGCTGCGCGGGCGCAACGCGCGGCTCGGAGACCACGACGCATGAGCGAGACCGCCACCTCCCGCCCGCGCACGCTCGAGATCAGCGTGCTGCGCCACAACCCTTGCGATCCGGCGAGCACGCCGCGCCTGGAGCGCTTCGAGATCGAGGAGGCCGAGGGCATGACGCTGTTCATCGCGCTGAACGAGATCCGCGAGAACCAGGACCCCACGCTGCAGTTCGACTTCGTCTGCCGCGCCGGCATCTGCGGCGCCTGCGGCATGCTGATCGACGGCCGCCCCGGGCTCGCCTGCCGCACGCTGACGCGCGATCTGGGCAGCCGCGTCACGCTCGCGCCTCTGCCGGTGTTCCGGCTGATCGGCGATCTCTCGGTCGATACCGGCGCCTGGATGCAGGGCATGGCCGAGCGGCTGGAGACCTGGGTGCACCTGCACGAGGAGGAGCCGGACCTGGGCGCGCTGGAGGAGCGCATGGAGCCCGCGCTGGCCGGGGAGATCTACGAACTGGAACGCTGCATCGAATGCGGCTGCTGTGTGGCGGCCTGCGCCACGGCGCGCATGCGCGAGGATTTCGTCGGCGCCGCGGGGCTGAACAAGATCGCGCGTTTCAGGCTAGATCCACGAGATACGCGCAGCGACGAGCAGTTCTATGAGTTGATCGGCGACGAGAACGGCGTGTTCGGTTGCATGACCCTGCTCGGTTGCGAGGATAATTGCCCCAAGAACCTGCCACTTTCGACG
>JAGPES010000224.1 GCA_018057015.1 Pseudomonadales bacterium
CAATCCCTGCCCGCAGCCCGGGGCGTGCTGTGACGCGGACGGAAGTTGCTGGGTTGGGCTGGAGACCGAGTGTCCTACCGGGATCTGGCAGGTGGACGTCGACTGCGATCCGAGTCCCTGCGCTGGCGCGTGCTGCTTCGAGGATGGACACTGCGAATTCGTGTTCAAAGCCGACTGTCCGGGGGAGTATTGGTTGATCGGCGTCGCGTGTGATGCGAATCCGTGTCCGCAACCCGGGGCATGCTGTTACTGGGACGGACGTTGCGAACTCACGATCGAATCGAGCTGCCCACCCGGCACAGGCGTCTGGCTGGGCGATGTCCCGTGCGATCCGAGCCCCTGCACCGGGGCGTGCTGCTTTGAGGACGGACACTGCGAGTACGTGCTCGAATCCGAGTGCCCGACGGGCGAGTGGCAGGTCGGCACCTTGTGTGGAGCAAGTGCGTGTGTGTTGGGGGCGTGCTGCTACGAGGACGGGTACTGCGAATTCGTATACGAATCGGCATGCACATACGGCGTTTGGCAGGCGGGCGTGGCGTGCGAGCCGACTCCCTGTCCTCTGGGTGCATGCTGCTTTGACGGCGGCTGGTGCGAACCTCTGATCGAGTCCGCATGCCCGACGGGCGAGTGGCATCTCGATGTTCCGTGTGATCTGAACCCCTGCCCGCAGCCCGGCGCGTGCTGTTTCCCGGACGGCCACTGCGAGATGAGCCAGGTTGTCATCCCGGGTGACTGCGGCCCCGGCGGGACCTACCTGGGTGATGGCACGAGTTGTTTCCCGAACCCCTGCCCGCAACCGGACGTGGCGTGCTGCTTCCCGGACGGGACGTGTCAGATGCTGACGGAGGCAGACTGCGTACTGGCTGGTGGTATACTCGGCTGGTATGGTCCCACTTGCTCGCCCAACAGGTGCCCAATACCCGGCGCCTGCTGCTTCCATGACGGCCACTGCGAAGTGCTTGCGGACGTGGACTGCACTGCCAAAGGCGGCTTGACATGGACAGAGGGACTGCCTGTGCGATCCGTGCATGGCGCTGGGGAGCACCGGACATAACCCGACTTCACGTTTCCGAACTGGGCGATGCTGACGCTTCGCTGCTGCCGGGGAGACGGTCTCTGCTGTCGCATCGTGACGCGCTCGAAGTGGGTCGCGGCTCCTCTAGTTGAACCGTCGTTGCGAAACGCGACGACCCACGGGTTAACTCGGAACGCCGGCTCGGAGACGAGTCGGCGTTTCGCGTTCTATCGCCAGTTACCGCAGAGCGTTAACCACTTCTCGACGTAGCCGGGGGGTCTCTGCTCGCCATCGAGGCGCGACACCGGCGCGCGACCATCCACCGCCACCCGGCCGCAACTGCGGCCAGAAGTCTCTCCGGCGGCGCGAGACACCCGCGGTCGGGTTAATACGGGGTTGGGCTCGCCTGGGCGCGGGCAACCACCACGGTTCGGGCCGACCAGCGCACCCAACCCCACGGAATCGCGCTCGACACGCCTTGCATTCCCCGCCCCCAGAGGTAGGGTTCGCGGCCCGCGGCAAAGCCGCAAGTGCCTTATGCGAAACATGTTATGAGCATTGACGTGCTCGCCTTCGGCCGCGGGCGGCGAGGTAACACGAGAGGGCGCGTGGATGGACGCCTGGTGGACGCAAGCTTCGGGTCGGGAAAAGCAGATTACCAAGCTGCGGGCGGTCGCGTACTACCGCCACGGCGGGAGGGGCTCGCCCGCCTGGCGACGCTCCTCGACGAGCCGCTCGACGCGGTAGATCGCGATGAAGGTCGGCAGTTCATCCGCCGTCATGCAGCCACCTCAGCTTTCCGCCGCAAGCGGGGCAGACGGGATCGGGCCCCGACACGGTCAATTCCCCTTCGCTGTCACAGCGGGTGCAGACGGCGAAGCCGACGCCGCCTGGAGACGGAGCCGGGACAGCTCGCAGTACTGCGCGTTCCGCTCGATTCCGAGATAGCGCCGGCCCAGTTCCACGGCCGCCACGCCTGTGCTGGCGCTGCCGCTGAACGGATCGATGACCAGGTCGCCCGGCTGCGAGGTGCAGCCGACGATCGCCCGCGTGATGGCCAGTGGAATCTGCGTCGGGAAATCCGGAATCCGCTCCGCCGCCGTCCCGACCAGGCGCGGAATGATCCACACGTCGTCCCATAGCTTGCCTCCCGGGTCCGCCCGGCCGTCGGCGTACTTGGCCTGCCGGTCGGAGGGCCGTGAAACGGCCTCGGGGTTGAACACGAAGTGCTGCGCGTCGCGGACGCAGTAGAAGATGTGCCGCGAGCAGCGGTTGAACTTGCGCGCGCAGTTCACGCCGAAGGTCTCGTACCACTTGATCCAGTTGCGGATCGTCAACCCCAGCCCCTTCAGCGCGCCGGCGAACTCCGCAGCATACTCGTCGTTGATCATCACCCACAGGCTGCCGTCGGGGGTGAGCACGCGAACGGCGGCCTCCATCCAGCGCGTGCACCAGGTGAGGTAGTCGGCGTCGGGCAGCCGATCGGCCGCGGCCCCCGCCCCGTAGTCCACGCCGATGTTGTAGGGCGGATCAGCGAAGATCAGGCGCGCGGTAGCGGGCTCAAGCCGCGCGAGCTCCGCAATGCAGTCGCCGGCGATGATGCGCCACTCAGGCGAACCGGACGGTGCGGCGGCTTGCGCCCGGGCAGTAAGTTCGGCGCGCCGCTGGTCACGCTGCATCTGGCGCAGGGCCTGCGGCTGTGTGAGCGCGCCGGCGATGACCTGGTCGGCCAGGTCGGGGCGCTTCTTCTCCAGCGTTAGCGCCCGGCCGGCTGTCGGTTCGCTGACCTTCGCTGCGGCAGCGACCGACCGGCGCTCCTGGTGCGGCCCTCGCGCCAGTCGCGGATCACACGATCCGCCACTGGCTTTCAACGTCCCGCGCTCCGTGCGGTCTCGGCGCTTGGCGGCGGCGCTGCGTTTCTCGTTCGCCTGTTCCTCGGCCTGCCGGCGCTGCTCGGCCCACGCCTCGCTCTGACTGAGCTGCCGGACCCGGATTTGCGCTTTGCGGCCAGCATCGAGATGCCGGCGTTCCGCGTTGTGCGACCAGACGAAGTCCCAGGGGTTCGTGCCGGCCGGCAGCTCCCGCGTGCGAACCGGCGCCTCGGCCTTCTGGCAGGCCAGGTAGCGATTGCGGCCGTCGAGGATGCGGCCCTCGTGCAGGACGATCGGCTCGAGCAGGCCGTGCTGCCGGATATCCGCAGCCAGCGCATCCAGCTCGGCCGCTTCCATGAGCGGGAACAGCCCGGCGATCGCGTGGAACTCAAGCGGATTGGACATGGTCGAATTTCTCCCTGAGGCGCTCCAGGCGAATCTCCCCCACGAATCCCCGCGGCCAGCAGCCGAACATCTCGCGATAACGGTGCGCCGCCCAGCCGTCCGCGAAACCGCGCTGGCGGGCGACGTCGACCAGGTGGATGTAGACGGCGCGCTTCTCGTCCAGCGAGGCATGTGCGGGATCGACCAGCTCGCGTACCCCGTCGCGCTCGACCACCACCGGGGCAACGTCAAAACGCTCCTTGAATCGGAAGAAGCTCCATCCCTCCCGATAGCCGCACGCCGCGCGCTCGGCCTCGATGAGATTCCAGATCTGGCGGCGGTACTCGAAGCTGCCGTCGTCGAATTCGGCCAACTCTCCGGCGCCGTGAACGTCAAGCCGCTGACGCGCAGCCTGCTCCGACGCCGGCGCCCAGCCGCATTCGGGGCAGGCGGCTTCGTGCAGCTCGAATAGCAGGCCGCAGGCCTGGCAGCGCCGCAGACCCAGTGGCTCGCTGTGGCCGACCTTTTCGCCGCTGAGCGTGTAGTTCAGCCGCCGGGTGACCAGGCCGTGGACGTGGTGATTGCCCGCGTGGTCCAGGACGATCGCGCCGCGCTTGCCCTCAGCAGCGCGCATGACTCGGCCGATCATCTGCAGGTGCAAGTTCAGCGATGCCGTAGGCCGGGCGATTATCGCGCACTCCAGCGCCGGCAGATCCCAGCCCTCGGTCAGGACCATGCAGTTGCTGACCACCAGCGTCTCGCCGCGCGCGAGCCGGGTCAGGACGGTGTCACGCTCGTACGTGCGGCCGTCGATGTGCTCCGCCGGCACCCCAGCGGCGACGAAGGCCTCGGTGATGGCCTTCGAATGCGCCACGTCCACCGCGAACGCGACGGCACGCCGGCCGGCCGCGTGCTTCTGCCAGGTCGCGACGATGTCCGCGTTCAACTCGGCGGTGTTTGTGCGACTGGCCAGGGCGCCGAGGCTGTAGTCGCCGGCGATGACTTTCACGCCGCGCAGGTCTGGGGATTTCGAGGCCCAGACTTTCGGCTTGTGCAGGATGCCGGAGCTGCTGAGCTCGTCGGGATAGGCCGCGACCACCAGCTCGCCAAACAGGTCGCCGAGGCCTCGGCCGTCGAGACGGAAAGGCGTGGCGGTCAGCCCCACGACCTGCGCTTCGGGGTATGCACCCAGGATCGCCTGGTAGGTGTCGGCCGTGGCGTGATGGCATTCGTCGATGACGATCAGCGCGGCCGGCGGCTTGTCGCGTCGGATCAGCGTATGCACTGACGCGACCTGCACCTGCGCCAGCGGCAGGGGCGCACAGCCCGCCATGATGATGCCGCAGACCAGCCCGTGAGATTCCAGGCGCGTAGCGGCCTGGTCGATCAGCTCCTGGCGGTGCGCCAGCCACAGCGTCCGCACGCCGAGGCGCTCGACCAGCGCCGTCGCCATCACGGTCTTACCGCTGCCGGTGGGCGCAACCAGGACCGGCCGGCGATCGAGCGCCGCGATCACCGCGTCGACGGCACGTCGTTGATAGTCGCGCAGGGCGAGTCGCATGGTGATCAGAACGGGACAATCCGGGCCGGGCCATCGCGCAGCACGACACCCCACTCCGCCGGCGAGAGCTGCTCCGGCGTTTTTCCGGGGTACAGCTCGCCCAGGACACGGAACCACTCCTTCTCGACGTGTTCTTGCGGCGTATCGGCCGGGAACCCCGCCGTGAACGCCGTCCAGGCCTGTTCGAGCGTGGCGGTCGGATCGGCCGGCCGGGTGGGCGGTGCGGGCTTCGGCGCCGCCGGTCGGCTGCCGGCCGGCGGTCGCGGGGCCGGCGCGGGCGTCCCGCCCGCGTTCGCCCGGAACTTGGCGCCCAGGCGCGTCGCAATCGTGCGGCGGGCCGCGTCGTCCGCCTGCGGCACGCCCGAGGGCGTGGCGTCCTCGGTGTCGACGTACTGCACCTTGATGCGGGTGCGGTTGTTGTATTCCTCGAACGCCAGCTTCACCTGGACGACGTGGCCGTCGAAGTCGGCATCCTGCAACCAGAACGGATCGCGGCCGTCCCAGCCGAACGCGCTCTTCAGCGCGTCGATCGTGACGGTGTTGAGCGTGCCGTCCCGCTTCTCCAGGTAGAAGTAACCGGTGATATCGAAGTCTTCTTCGACGGGCAGCCACTCACCGTTGGCGAGTTCCGCCGTTAGCTGAAAGTGACAGACGAACGTGGCCAGCTTGTTGGGCCCCGTCTCGGCCACGCCATGCTCGCGGATCGTGGCCTTGAAGCGTCCTTCGCGGTTCGGCAGCATCGTGCAGCACTCCTACTTGAGCAGGTGGGTCCACAGCGCGGGATCGAATTTCGCCAGGGGCAGCGGGTCGGCCATCGTGCGGCTCTTGGCCATGCAGTGGGGCAGCTCGCTGGGGTAGATTGTGCGGGTGCCCGAGCCAGTGCCCTTGCCATCGCGCACATCGATGTCGTAGCCCAGGAACAGCACGTGATCGGCCCACTCCCGCACGCGCAGGCGGATCGAGGCCTTGCCGCTGCCCGGCGCCTGCAGGCGCGGTTCGTAACGCAGCCAGTCCTCACCGTGCGGGTTGGGCACCGTGTTGGTGCAGTCGTGGCAGATCAGGATCACGTGCC
>JAGPES010000225.1 GCA_018057015.1 Pseudomonadales bacterium
CGCTTCACGATCGCCGACATCTGCATCGGCTACGCGCTCTATCTCGGCAGCCTGCCGCTGATCGACCTCGCCGACGGCTATTCGCCGCAGGTGCGCGCCTACCTCGCGCGGCTCGTGGAGCGTCCCGCGTTCCGGCGTGCCGCGGCCCTGGGGGCGCCGCTGTTCGGCTGAAGAGGGCGCCGCAAAACCCTGCACGCGTAGTGTAGGAGCGCGCCATGCGCGCGATATCGCGGCCATGGGCCGCTCCTGCACCCGAAAAGTCGCGTGGTTGTGTGGCGGGCAGGCGTTTTGTGACGCCCACCAAGGCCCGGTCAGCGGTCGTGCGGGCGGGGTGCCGGCGTTCGGACTATATTGGGATGCCACCCTGCACGTCGCCGGAGCCCCTGATTCCCCCATGCCCGCCTCGACGCTGATATTCGCCCCGTCGCTCGCGGGCACCGTGCTCAGCATCGCGGTGGCGGTGATTGCCGGCACGCGCCGCTCGGGCCCCGCGTGGCCCTGGATGGTGCTGCTCGGCGTTGCCGTGGCCTGGTGGTGCTTCGGGCAGACCTTCTGGATCCTCGCCGACACCCCGGCCGAGGCGCTGCGCGTGAACCAGGTGCAGTACGTCGGGGTCCAGTTCGCGCCGCTGCTGTGGCTGCTGGTCGCGCTCGCCCAGACCGGGCACCGGCGCTGGCTGCGGCCGTGGCGCGTGGCGCCGCTGCTGGTGGTGCCCCTGCTCACGCTGGCGTTCGCCTGGACCTGCCGGCTGGAGGCGCCGAACTGGCTCTGGTCCGGATTCCACGTCGATGCCGGCTCGCCGGTGCCGCGGGTCAGCCACGGGCCCTGGTTCAAGGTCTTCGTGATCCACAACTACGCGCTGTTTCTCACCGGTTGCGTGCTGCTGGGCAGCCACTACGTGCAGTCGCCGCACTACCGCCTGCAGCTCTGGGTGACCAGCGTGATACCGGCGCTGCTGCTCGGCATGAACATGAGCTTCGTCGCCGGCTACTGGCCGATGCCGCTGGATCCCACCCCGCTCGGCTTCGCGCTCGGTTTCGCGCTGCTCGGCTGGACGCTGCTGCACCACCAGCTGCTGGACCTGCGGCCGGTGGGTCGCGGCGTCGCCTTCGACAGCCTGGGCCAGGGCGTGCTGATCGTGGATGCGCAGCAGCGAATAGTCGACCTCAATGCCGCTGCCGGCCGCCTGTTGCGCCGCAGCCCGGCGACGGTGCTGGGCCGCCCGCTCGCCTCGGTACTCCCCGGGTTGGACCCGGGCGCCGTGCCGGACGGCCGCACGGAGCTGGACATCGCGGCCGGTGGCTGCGCCGAGTTGCGGCTGCAGGTCGGCGTGGCGCCGATCTGCGCCGAGCGCGGCGGCGCGCAGGGCGTGGTGCTGACGCTGCACGACGTCACGCGCGAGCGCGCGGCGCAGCAGACCCTGCTGGACGTGCAGCGGCGCCTGGAGGAAGCCAACCGCGAGCTCGAGCGCGTGGCGCACACCGACATGCTCACCGGGCTGGCCAACCGCCGCCTGTTGCTGGCGCGCCTGGAGATGGAGTTCTCGCGCGCGCGCCGCCACGGCACCCCGCTCGCGCTGCTGCTGATCGACCTCGACCGGTTCAAGCAGGTCAACGACACGCGCGGGCACCTGGTGGGCGATGCGGTGCTGCGTGCCACCGGCGCGGAGCTGCGCGCGCTGACGCGTCCCGAGGACATCCCCGCGCGCTACGGCGGCGAGGAACTGGCGCTGCTGCTGACCGACACCGGCGCCGACGGCGCGCGCACGGCGGCGCTGCGCGTGTGGCGGCAACTGCGCGCCATCGAGCACGAGGATCCCGCGACGGGCGGCACGTTCCGCGTGAGCTGCTGCATCGGCGTGGCGCTGCTGGACCCGACGGATTCCCACGCCGACCACCTCATCGCGCGCGCCGACGCGGCGCTCTACGCCGCCAAGGCCGACGGGCGCGACTGCGTGATGCTGAACCTGGATGGCGTGATGGAGCGCGAGCCGGCCCCCGTCATCGAGTCGGCGGTGGCCTGATCCCCCCTGCAGGCCGACACCTCTCCTGTGGGTCGGCACCTCCTGTGGGTCGGCACCTCCTGTGGGTCGGCATTCATGCCGACAGCTGCAGTCCCGATTTCTGTGGGTCGGCATTCATGCCGACTGGTGCAGTCCCGATTTCTGTGGGTCGGCATTCATGCCGACTGGTGCAGTCCCGATTTCTGTGGGTCGGCATTCATGCCGACTGGTGCGGTTCCGGATGCTGTCGTCGCCATGAATGGCGACCCACAGGCGACCCACAGGCGACCCACAGGCGACCTACAGGATGCCGGTATCGGCGCGCAGCTTGGCCAGGCGCGCGCGTTGCTCGTCGGCATCGGGGGCGACGAGTGCCGCCGCGGCGGGGCCCGGTTCCGGCGCCGGCAGCTGCAGCACCTCGCCCGCCACGATGCGATCGCACACCGCGCGGTAGCGCTTCTCGAACACCGGGAAGGCCTTGGCCTCCGGCGTGGATGCCAGGAAGAACCAGCCCGCCTCGCGCCCGGCGTGGAATACCGCCGGATGGCTCCAGCGCTGTGCGTGCTTGGGCTCGGGCGCCAGGCAGGCCTCGCGGTAGGCCGCGTGCGCATCGGGCAGGCCCTGCGCCTGCAGTTTCGCCTCGCGGCAGCAATCGAGCATGCGGTGCAGCGTGGGCAGGTACTCCGAGGTCTCGATGCAGCGTCGCGCGCCGAGCAGGATGGTCTCGGTGCTGTGCCCGGCCAGGCTGTCCAGCCACAGGCGCTTGATCTGGTTCAGCTGCTCGGCGTCGTGGTAGGCGCTGTAGTACTGGTTGTGGTAGTTCAGGCGGAACAGCGCGAAGACCTGGTTGATCGCGTCGACCAGCGCCGGGTCGCGGCGGTGCTCAGTCTGCCCAGCTCCGGTCCGTGAGGTCCTCGGCGAGGCTTCGAGATCGCGTAGTGCCCGTTCCACCAGGTCTTTGCCGTGTTCCATGAGTCTGCTCCGCGGTGTCGCCCGCTCGGTGGCTGCGCGCCCAATGATACTTCACGTGCTGCAGGAACTTGCTGTTCCACGAGGGATAGACCGCGCCGGAATCGGTCCAGAACATCACGAATTCCGGCAGCAGCGCACGGGCGAAGGCCGCGTCGATATTGGCCATGCGCAGGATGTCGTAGACGTCCGCGGCCGGCTCCCAGTTGGCCGGGATGCGCCGCGGCTCGCTGTCGAGGTCCATGGTCTGGGTGTAGCGCGCCCACTGGCGCTTCACGTGCGTCACGAAGCGCGAGTTCCAGGTGCGCGAGGCCTCGCGCCGTTCGGTCCAGTACAGCACGAACTCCGGCACCGCGTCCTCGATGAAGTGGCGGCTGACGCCGGCGCGCACGAGGATTTCCATCGCGTCGGGGCCCGGCTCCCAGTCGGCGCCGATCGGGCGCGGCACGTCCTCCTGCACCTCGGTGCTGGCCTCCTGCTCGCGCCAGCGCCGGATCACGTGGGCGCGGAACTTCGCGTTCCAGGAGAAGGCCGGCTCGCCGCGGTCGGACCAGTACAGCACGAACTCGTCGAGCTGCGACTCGGCGAAGGCGCGCGTGATGCCGTGCAGCGCGAGCTGGCGCAGCACTTCCTCGTCGGGCTGCCAGCGCGTGGCGATCAGCGCCTTGCCGCCGCCGGGCTTGCCGTCGGCGGCCCGCGGCGCGCGCGCGGCCGGCGCGGCGGCGGGCTCCTCCAGCGCGAAGCGCAGGCAGTGCGTCTGCTCCAGCGGCGGCGAATCGATGCTCAGAACGCCCTTGTCGCGCAGGCTGGCGCTGATGCGCTGGCAGTCGCGCTCGCTCCAGAACGGCAGCAGCCGCAGCAGCTCCCCCTTGTCGATCTCATGCCAGCGCGCGCCCGGGCGTGCGCTGAACTGCGCCGCGTCGTGCAGCAGCTGCAGCATCACGGCCTCCTCGAGGCCGATGGTCGCGGCCAGCGTCGGCGAGATCAGCAGCGTGCGTTCGTGGATGAGACTCGATGCCATGGAAAGTCTTCGGGATCGGCGCCGACGCGGCGCGGCCGGGAGTTGGTGTGCAGGCGTCGGCCCTGCCACAATCGGCCGCTGGGGTTGAACGGTCGCCAAGCGTAAGGATCGGGCGTGGCAAAGTCCAGAGTGGTTTACGTCTGCCAGGACTGCGGTTCCGAGCAGAACAAGTGGGCCGGCCAGTGCCCCGATTGCGGGGCGTGGAACACGCTCAGCCAGTTCGTCGAGGCGGGGGCCGCGCGCAGCTCGGGCGCGGCGCGACGTGGCGGCTATGCCGGCGCGGTGGCCGAATTGCAGACGCTGGACCAGATCGACCTGGCCGAAGTGCCGCGCTTCTCCACCGGCTACAGCGAGTTCGACCGCGTGCTGGGCGGCGGCGTGGTGCCGGGCTCGGTGAACCTGATCGGCGGCCAGCCCGGTGCCGGCAAGAGCACGCTGCTGCTGCAGGTGATGTGCGCGCTGTCGCAGCACATGGAGGCGCTTTACGTCACCGGCGAGGAGTCGCTGCAGCAGGTGGCGTTGCGCGCGCACCGCCTGGGGCTGCCCACCGACCGGTTGAAGATGCTCGCCGAGACCAGCGTCGAGTCGATCCTGGCCACGGCGGCGAAGCTCGCCCCGCGCGTGATGGTGATCGACTCGGTGCAGGTGGTGCACTGCGAGGACGTGCCCTCGGCGCCCGGCGGGGTGGCGCAGGTGCGCGAGAGCGCCGCGCAGTTCACGCGCTTCGCCAAGGCCGGCGGTGCCTCGATGTTCCTGGTGGGCCACGTCACCAAGGACGGCACGCTGGCCGGCCCCAAGGTGCTGGAGCACATCATCGACTGCTCGATCATGCTCGAGGAGGAGGGCGACAGCCGCTTCCGCTCGCTGCGCGCGGGCAAGAACCGCTTCGGCGCGGTGAACGAGCTCGGTGTCTTCGCGATGACCGACCGCGGCATGCGCGAGGTGCGCAACCCCTCGGCGATCTTCCTCTCGCGCGGCGCCGACATCTCGCCCGGCAGCGTGGTGATGGTGGTGTGGGAAGGCACGCGCCCGCTGCTGGTGGAGATCCAGGCGCTGGTCGACGAGAGCATGGGCAGCAACCCGCGCCGGGTGGCGGTGGGCGTGGACCAGAACCGGCTGTCGATGCTGCTCGCGGTGCTGCACCGCCACGGCGGCCTGCAGCTCGGCGACCAGGACGTGTTCGCCAACGTGGTGGGCGGCATCAAGGTCGCCGAGACCAGCGCCGACCTCGCGCTGCTGCTGGCGATAGTCTCCAGTTACCGCGACCGCAGCATCGACGCGGGACTGGTCAGCTTCGGCGAGGTGGGGCTCTCGGGCGAGATCCGCCCGGTGCCCAGCGGCGGCGAGCGCCTGCTCGAGGCGGCCAAGCACGGCTTTCGCCGCGCGATCGTGCCGGCCGCCAACGTGCCGCGCAAACCCGTCGAGGGCATGGAAGTCGTGGGCGTCAGCAATCTCGCGCAGGCGTTGGATGCGCTGTAGCTCGGGCTTGCCGGCGGGACTTGTGGCTCGGGCTTGCAGGTGGGACTTGTGGGTCGGGCTTGCCGGCGGGACTTGTGGCTCGGGCTTGCAGGTGGGACTTGTGGGTCGGGCTTCAGCCCGACAAGGGTTCGGCGCAGCCGAACCCGCCAGGATCCTGTTCCAAACCCGTCGTCATGAATGCCGACTAACAGGATCGCGGGCATGGCCCGCTCCTACACGCACCCGTCGTCATGAATGCCGACTAACAGGATCGCGGGCATGGCCCGCTTTCCATGAACCGTGGCACTTCAAGCCCCCTGCGCCACGGGCACGAGCTGTTGACCAAGCTCTTTGGCCAGACGCCGCAGGGCGCGCTGCTTGGTTTCGAGCACCTTGGCCTCATAGCGCGCCA
>JAGPES010000226.1 GCA_018057015.1 Pseudomonadales bacterium
GTGACTGCGGTTGCGAGCACCTGGTGGAATACGTGGAGGAAGACGGGCGTTTCTACGCCAGCGCCGAGTTCGACGAGTCCGGTCCCGCCATGGCGTTCATCGAGGAATTCGAGAACGAATCGTTCTGGAACGAGTTGCTGGAACGGCTGGTCGAGCGCGACCTGCTGCGCCAGCTCGGCGAGAAGACGGTCGAGGGCCTGGATCCGGGGGAGCGCGAGACCAGGGAGGAACCGTATCGGCGCCTGTACAGCGACGAGTTCGCCATGCACGGCATCGACCGCCTCGAGATCCTGGACCAGCGCTACGTGGGCGACGCGAAGAGCAAGCGCAAGCTGTCGTAGGTTCGGCTTCCGGGGGGTGTCGCAAAACGCCTTCCGGATCGGCGCATACGGCGATTTTCGGGTGTAGGAGCGGGCCATGCCCGCGATATCGCGCGCATGGCGCGCTCCTACAGCGCTTCGTTCGAGGTCGTGCGAGGTTTTGCGACACCCTCGTCAGCCGAACGGGCGCCCAGCGGGCCAAATGCCCGGATGAATCCGGACCTAAGTCGGTTCCACCCAGATAGGCGAGGACCACGCGCGTTCCTGCAGCGTGGGCGCCACGCCCGCCGGCGGCTGCTCGCCGAGGCGTATCGCGTCCCAGGTGCTCCAGCGGCAGCTCGGGTTCTCAAGCACCCGCACGTAATAGACCGCGCGTTGCGCGGGGTCGAAATCCGGGTCGCGCCACGCGGCCGACAGGCTCGCCGCGCCGTGCGCGCTGACCGAGCAGTCGGCGAGGTTCACGCCGGCCCCGTTGGCCGGGCAGCGCTGCGTGGCGGGATCGGGCACGCCACCGTCGGAGCAGGCCACGTCGTGGATCGACTCGCGCGCTTCGCCGTTCTCCGACCAGACCTTGATCAGCTGAACCCGCTGCAGCTTCGTGCCCCGGGGGTCCATGTTGGCCCACACCAGGAACTCCGGCGAGGCCTCGCCGGCCTGCAGCTCGCCGCCCATCGGCACGCCGCCCGCATAGGCGTGTTCGAGAGCATCGCTGCGCGTGAGCGCGTCGTCGGCGTAGTCGGTGCCGGCGAAGAAGCGCACCGAGAGCCGCGGGCCCGAGGTGGCGAAGGTCTCGCGCCGGCGCATCGCGTCGAAGATCGCCTCGCGCGTGTTCGCCTCGGCCCAGACGCCCGCGAGCCCTGCCGCGCTGAAGTTCGTGCTGGCCAGCGCCAGCGTCGATTCCTTGCTGTGCAGCCGCTTCTGCGGCGTCGCGTCGGCATTGCCGTGGCCGCCGCTGAAGTTGTCTTCCTCGATCGCGGAGCTGGAGTTGTGCGTATCCGAGCTGCCGATCATGCCGATGCGGTAAGGGTTGAACCCCTGCGCATCGGCGAGCAGCAGCCCGCGCGCGAGCGCGTTGCGCACGTAGCCGCCCTCGGCCGGCTCGATCGGGATCGGCGCGCCGACCACGGTGTTCCAGATCTCGAAGTCGGTGAATTCGTCGTTGGGCGCGAGCGCGGGATGCGTTTCGGAGGTGCCCTTGAACTGGGTGATCTCGGTGACCGGCTCGTTGCGCAGGCGCCGTTCGGCATACGCCGCATCGAGCGGTTTGCCGTAGGAATCCTCCAGCGGGTACATCAGGCCCTTGCTGGCGTTGGAGTTGTGCGGGATCGCGATCGCGTCGTCGCCGCCCCGTGCGCGCCAGTCGTCGAGGAAGGCCCAGAGTTCCTCGGGCCGGTTGGAGTCCATGCTGCTGAACGGGCGCTCGGGCACGTTCATGCCGCGGAACACCACGTTGCGGTGCAGGTTCGCCAGGTTCGGCATCGAGCTCCACTCGTAGGCCATGAACGTGGTGAAACTGCCCGGTTGGTAATGCGCCTCGGCGGCCTCGCGCAGCATGCGCCAGGCCGCCGCCTCGGCCTGCCGCGCGCCCGGGGATGCCGCGATGCGCGCCATGTCGCTCACGGCATCGCCGGCGTGCTGCGTCACCAGCCCGCGGAAGGTCTTCTGCGAGGTCTCGAAGTCCAGGCTGGTGATGCCGGCCGCCAGCGGCTCCTTCGACAGCGGATTGTCCGGGTTGCCCATCGCGCGTGCCATGCCGAGCACTTCGGCGTGGTCCGTGACGGCCATGAAATCGAGCGGCGTGCCGAGACGGATCTTCTGCCCGCTGACGTGCTCGATCGCCTCGCCCCTGGCGTAGCGGTAGGCGTCGTCGGGCAGCGTGCGCGTGTTGGTGATGAAGGCATCGACCGACAGCGCCGTGTGCACGTGCAGGTCGCCGAAATACGCGTTCTTCAGCGGGTTTGCCGCGGGTGCGGATGTGACGGGACCTGAAGCAGTTGCGGCGGCCTCCGGCGCAGTGGCAGGTTCGTCGGGTGGCGTCCTGGCAGCTTCCTTCTCGCCGCAGCCGGCGGCCAGGGTGGCTGCGATCACGGCGCACAGCGCCACCCGGTTGGATGAGTGTCTCATCATGGCGATGGCTCCCGCTTCTGCGTGTTATCCGGAATCGCACGAGGCGCAGCGTAGCGCAAATCCGCGGTCGGCGGGAACGACCCCGGCCGAGAGGGTCAACGCCGCAGCAGGTTCAGCAGAATCGTGACCACGATGCTCACGAGGATCATCGACGTGATCGGGATGAACACGCGCGCACGGTCACTGCGGATGTCGATGTCACCCGGCAGACGGCCGAACCAGTTCAGCAGCCACGGTGCGTAGTGCAGCGTTGCGCCGACAGCGACCAGGACGAGTCCGGCGACGATCAGCCAGCGTGCCATGCGCGGTACCGCAATGCCGCATGTCGCCATGCATGGCGACCCACATCGATGGCAGCCACATCGATGGCAGCCACATCGATGGCAGCCACATCGATGGCAGCCACATCGATGGCAGCCACATCGATGGCAGTCATATCAGCGGCAGCCGCATCAATGGCGGTCTACGCCAGCAGTGCGCGCGAGACGATCAGCTTCATCACTTCGTTGGTGCCGGCATAGATGCGCTGCACGCGCGCATCGGCCCAGGCGCGCGCCACCGGGTACTCCAGCATGTAGCCGTAACCGCCGTGCAGCTGCACGCACTCGTCGATGATCCTGCACTGCAGGTCGGTGGAGAGCAGCTTGCTCTTCGCGACAGTGGGCACATCCAGCTTGCCCTGCAGGTGCAGCTCGATGCAGCGGTCGATGAAGACGCGCATCGCGGTGAGCTCGGAGTCCATCTCGGCCAGCTTGAACTGCGTGTTCTGGAACGCGGCCACCGGCTTGCCGAAGGCCTTGCGCTCCTTCACGTAGGCAACGGTCTGCGCCAGTATCGCCTCGGCGCCGGCGACGGCGGAAACGCCCACCGTGAGGCGCTCCTGCGGCAGTTCCTGCATCAGGTAGACGAAGCCCATGCCCTCCTCGCCGATCAGGTTGGAGCAGGGCACGCGCACGTCCTCGAAGAACAGCTCCGAGGTGTCCTGCGCTTTCATGCCCACCTTCTTCAGCTTGCGGCCCTTGCTGAAACCGGGTGTGCCGGCCTCTACCAGGATCAGGCTGGTCCCCTTGGCGCCGCCGGCCGGATCGGTCTTGGCGACCACGATCACGAGATCCGAAAGGTAGCCGTTGGTGATGAAGGTCTTCGAGCCGTTGATCACGTAGTGGTCGCCGTCGCGCACCGCCGTGGTCTTGACGCCCTGCAGGTCCGAGCCCGCGCCCGGCTCGGTCATCGCGATGGCGCCGATCATCTCCCCGGAGATCATCTTCGGCAGGTATTTCCGCTTCAGCTCCATGGTGCCGTAATTGACGATGTAGGGCGCCGCGATGTCGCTGTGCAGTCCCCAGCCGATGCCCGAGAGTCCGCGCCTGGCGATTTCCTCGTCGACCACGACGTTGTAGAGGAAATCGGTGCCCAGGCCGCCGAACTCCTCCGGCACCGTGGGGCAGAGCAGGCCCTGCTCGCCGGCCTTGAGCCAGGCTTCGCGGTCGACGTGGCCCTGTTCCTCCCAGCGCTCGTGGTGCGGGACGCATTCTTCGTCCAGCAGCCGGCCCACGGTGGCGCGGAATATCTCGTGTTCGTCGGTGAACAGCGTGCGTGGAATCATGATCCGGTTCTCCTGGATTGCATGCTCAGAACTCTACGTTGCGCCCGGCCCGCTCGATCAGCGAGGCCGGCGGCAGGAAGCGGTCGCCGTAGGCTTCGGCGAGCTCGCGCGCGCGCGACACGAAAGCCGGCAGGCCATAGCCGTTTATGTACTGCAGCACGCCGCCGGTCCAGGCCGGGAAGCCGATGCCGAAGATCGAGCCGATGTTCGCGTCGCGCGAGGTGCTCAGCACGCCCTCGTCGACGCAGCGCACCGTTTCGATGGCCTGCACGAACAGCAGTCGCTCCTTGATGTCCGTCAGCGGGACCGGTGTCTCGTCGCGGCCGTAGCGCTTTGCCAGTTCCGGCCACAGGTGCTTCTTCGCGCCTTCGGGGTACTCGTAGAAACCCTTGCCGGCGGCCTTGCCGGCGCGGTTCTGCTCCAGCATCCAGTCGATCACGCTCTCGGCCTGGTGCGGCACGTATTCCTTGCCCTCGGCGCGCAGGTCCGCGATGGTCTGGTGGCGGATCTTCGACATCAGCGTGAGGCTGACCTCGTCGGACACCGCGAGCGGGCCGACCGGGAAGCCGGCCAGCAGCGCGCCGTTCTCTATCGTCGCCGCCGGTACGCCTTCGCGCAGCATCGCGATGCCTTCCTGGCAGAAAGTGCCGAACACGCGCGAGGTGAAGAAGCCGCGCGAGTCGTTCACGATCACCGGCGTCTTGCCGATCTGCTGCACGAAGTCGTAGCTGCGCGCGAGCGTCTCGGGGCTGGTCTGCCTGCCGCAGATGATCTCCACCAGCGGCATCCGGTCTGCCGGCGAGAAGAAATGCAGGCCGATGAAATTCGCCGGGCGCGCGCTCGCGGCGGCAAGGCCCGTGATCGGCAACGTCGAGGTGTTCGAGGCGAAGATCGCCGTCGCGCCGAGCTGCGACTCGGCTTCCTGCGTCACGCGCGCCTTCAGCTCGCGGTCCTCGAACACGGCCTCGATGACCAGGTCGCAGCCGGCGAGCTCCGCCGCGCTGGCGGTGGGTACGATGCGCGCGAGCGTCGCGTCGTGTTTTTCCTGCGTCAACTTGCCCTTGCCGAGCTGCTTGCCGAGGATCTTCGCCGAATAGCCCTTGCCTTTCTCCGCCGCCGCGAGGTCGACGTCCTTCAGCACCACCTCGAGCCCCCGCGTGGCGCAGGCGTGCGCGATGCCCGCGCCCATCATGCCGGCGCCGAGCACGCCCACCTTCGCAAGCTTCGCGCGCGGCACGTCCTTCGGCCGTCCCACGCCCGCCTTGATCTCGTTGAGCTGGAACCAGAAGGTATTGATCATGTTGCGCGCGACGGTGCCCAGCACCAGCGAGACGAAGTAGCGCGTCTCGATGCGCATCGCGCTGTCGATGTCGACCTGCGTGCTCTCGACCGCCGCGCTCAGGATCGCCTCTGGCGCGGGCATCACGCCCCTGGTCTTCTCGCGCACCATGGCGGGCGCGATCATCAGCTTCGGCCCCAGCGCCGGGCTGGCTGGTGTGCCGCCGGGGATCTTGTAGCCCTTCTGGTCATACGGCTGCCGTGCGTCGGGGTTGGCCTTGATCCAGGCGCGCGCCTGGTCGAGCATCTCCCCGGGCGTGGCGGCCAGCGCGTGGACGAGACCGAGTTCCTTGCCCTTCACCGGGTTGAACTGCTGGCCCTCGAGCAGGAAGGGCAGGGAGGCTTCGATGCCCAGCAGACGCACCATGCGCACCACGCCGCCGGCACCGGGCAGCAGGCCCAGCGTCACCTCGGGCAGGCCGAGCGGGATCTTCGCATCATCGAGCGCGATGCGGTGATGCGCGC
>JAGPES010000227.1 GCA_018057015.1 Pseudomonadales bacterium
CTGGGCGGGCGCAGAGCAGGAGCGCGCCGGGTTGAAATCGGTCTGCCCCGGCTGGCTGGCGCTGGCGTGAGCGGCGCCGGCAGCGCCGCGGGCGCGGCAGCGGACACCGTGGAGCCGAAACCCGAAACCCTGGATTTCCTGGCCTGGAGCGCACTGTGGAGCCCGCTCACGGCGGAGGACCTGCGCGAGGCTGCCTGGCAGGCGCTGGAGTTGCCGGGATGCTTTGCCGATCTCGCAACGGACTACTGGAGCACGTTCCACGCCGGCGTCCCGCAACCGCCGGTTCCGGCGCTGATCCACGCCTTGCTCGGTATCGACGGCGCGGGCGTACGGGAGGACTGGCTGCGCGCGGCGCACTACCTCGGGCTCGGCTGGCAGCACGCACTGCTGCCACCGGACCAGCTTGGCCCGGCCTGCGAGATTTTCGCGATCGCGATCGAACGCGAGGAACCGGTGATCGTCGCGACGCTCGGCGAGCGCTACCTGCAGCCATGGATCGATCGCGCCGACCGGCAGCTGGACGCCACCGCGCATCCCGCTCTCGCCGGCCTGCTGGCATGCTTTCGCGAGCACACGGCGCGCGCTCTCGGCGCAACCCGCGCCGCCGTCACCTGAGCCGCACCCCGAGCCACGCGCGAGCGTCGGTATCGATGAGCGCGGCGTTACTCGTCGCCGCCCATGCCCATCAAGTGCAGCAGGCTGACGAACAGGTTGAACACCGATACGTACAGGCCGACTGTCGCCATGACGTAGTTGGTCTCGCCGCCGTTCACGATGCGGCTCGTTTCGAACAGGATCAGTCCTGCCGACAGCAGCGCGATCAGACCCGAGACGGCCAGCGCGAGGCCCGGCATCTGGAGAAAGTACGCCGCCACGGCGAGCAGCACCGCGGTGATCATGCCCGCGAACAGGAAGCCACCCATGAAGCTGAAGTCGCGGCGCGTGGTGAGCGCGTAGACCGACAGCGCCAGGAAGGTGGCCCCGGTGGCGCCCAGCGCCAGGGTGATGGTCTGCGCGCCGCCCGGCAGCGACAGCGTCTGCGACAGTACCGGCCCCAGCGTGTAGCCCATGAAGCCGGTGAGCGCGAAGACCGCCGGGAGCGACCAGATGCTGTTGCGCAGCCTGTGCACCGCGAACAGCAGGCCGAAATAGCCCGCCAGCGTAAGGATCAGACCCGGTGCCGGCAGCCGCAGCGCGACGCCGGCGGCCGCCACGCCCGCGCTGAACAGCAGCGTCATCGACAGCAGCGCGTAGGTATTCTTCAGTACCCGCGTCGTCTCGAGCCGCTGCCCCGTCGCAGCGGTATCCATCGTCGCGGCGAGCGCCACGGCGCCCCGCGGCGCGGTGGTCGAATTGCGGTACGAGCGATTGTCCATTCCCAGGCTCCTGTTGATGGAAGGAGGCCAGACGATAAGGGCAATCAAACCCTGTTAAAAGCAGATATTCGCGCTGTTTCCACAAATAAAAAGCGAATCCGTGCTAATCCCCGGGCGCCGACTGCAGCGCCTGCTCCAGATCGGCGATCAGGTCCTCGGTGTCCTCGAGCCCCACCGAAAGCCGCAGCATCGCGTCCGAGATGCCGCGGCGGGCGCGCTCCCCGGCGCCGATTTCGTGGTGAGTGGTCGTGCACGGCTGCGTCACCAGGCTTTCGACGCCCCCGAGGCTGGGGGCCAGCGCAAAGAGTCGCAACCGGTCGGCCACCCGCGTGGCGTCCGCCCCATCGCCCGCCACCTCGATGGTGAGCATGCCGCCGAAGCCGTGCATCTGTTCCCTGGCCAGCGCGTGGCCCGGCGAATCCGCCAGGCCGGGATAATAGACGCGGCGCACCGCGCGATGGCGGCTCATCGCTTCGGCGATGCGCTGCGCCGAGGCATTGTGCTGGCGCACGCGCACGACCAGGGTGCGCAGGCTGCGCGACAGCAGCGAGGCGGCGGCGGGCGCGATCATCGAGCCGAGGTTCTTGCGCCACTCCCACACCGGCATCAGCAGCTCCGAGGCGCCCATCAGTGCTCCCGCGGTGAGATCGCTGTGGCCGCCGAGATACTTCGTGGCGCTGTGCGTGACCAGGTCGGCGCCGAGTTCCAGCGGACGCTGGTTCACCGGCGAGGCGAACGTGTTGTCGACCGCCAGCAGGGCGCCGTGGGCATGCGCCCGGCGCGCGATCGCGCGGATGTCGAACACTTCGAGCGTCGGGTTGGTGGGCGTCTCCAGGAACACCAGCCGCGCACCGCCCGCCAGCAGGGCGTCGAGCCGCTCCAGCTCGCTGGCGAGCAGCAGGTGGGTTGCGATCCCGAGCAACGGCAATTGCTTGCCCAGCAGTTCCAGCGTGCCGCCATAGGCATCTCCGATGCAGACGATGCCATCGCGACCGTGCGCGAGGAACAGGGCCGATTCCGCCGCCATCCCGGAGCCGAATGCCCAGGCCATTTCCGCGCCCTCGAGGCCGGCCAGCGTGTTTTCCAGCGCCATGATCGAGGGGTTCATGCCGTAGCGGGTATAAAGGCTGCCCGGCTTGCGGCCATCGATCACGTCGAGCAGTTCCTCGGTCGAGCCGAAGGCGAACGTGGTCGTGTCGTAGACCGGAACGTGCGGACTGCCAAGCGCATCCCTGAAACCCTGGCCGTGGATGCTGCGCGTCGCCAGGCCCTGCGGCGTGCTGCGTTGCTTTGTCACGGCGTCTCTCCCGGGGATTGCAGCGAGGGTGAATCCGGTTCGCGGTCCTCGCCCAGCAGCCGCCCCAGCAACATGCCCAGCGGCAAGTCGTCGACACGGCCGAAGTGCTGCAGGCGGACGCGCCCCGCGCGATCGAGCAGGACGAGCGTCGGCGTGCCCTGCATGCCGTAGGCGCGCATCGTGGCCGGCACCGGGTCGCCCTCGACCACGGTGTCGACGCCAACCGGATGCGTGATGCGATATTCGTGCAGGAAGGCCTCGAGCGCCACGGGGGTCATCGCTGCGTGGTGCTCGAAGACCGTGTGCAGGCCGACGACGGCGACGCCGTGATCCGAGTAGAGCCGGTGCGCCTGCTCGGCCTGCGGCACCGCGTGGCCGACACAGCCGGGGCACAGCATCTGGAAGGCGTGCAGCAACACCACCCGCCCGCGCAGCGCGACCAGGTCCAGCGGTTGCGTCGTATTGAACCAGCGGCTCACTTGCCACACGGGCGCCGCACTGCCGTTGACCATCGCAGGGCCTCCGTGGCACCGGTCGAGCTTTGTGCCCGTCATGGTACATCGTCGCGAAAGCCTGGAGCCCGCCGTTTACAATCGCCGCACCCAACTGCACCGGGCCACGCCATGGAAATCACGGTCCTGTTCGCGCTGATACTGCTGAACGGCGTGTTCGCGCTGTCAGAGGTGGCCTTGCTCACCGCGCGCCGGGCGCGGCTCCAGGCCCGGCTCGAGGCGGGCGACCGTGCGGCGGCGGCGGCCTTGCGCCTCGGCGCCGATCCGACGCGCTTCCTGTCGACGATCCAGATCGGCATCACCTCGATCGGCGTGCTGAACGGCATCGTCGGCGAGGCGGCGCTGGCCATGCCGCTGGCCCGCAGGATGGAGGAGCTGGGTGCCAGCGCGCCCTACAGCCTCTATGCGGCCACCGCGCTGGTGGTGCTGCTCATCACCTACGTCACCATCGTCGTCGGCGAACTGGTGCCCAAGCGCATTGGCCAGACGCACCCGGAGGCGATCGCGCGCCTGGTGGCTCGACCGCTGGACTGGCTGGCCATCGCCACGAGGCCGTTCGTGCGCCTGCTGTCGCTGTCGACGCACGCGCTGCTGCGCGTGCTGCGCGTGCCCGAGAACGCGCCGGCCACGGTGACGGAGGAAGAGATCCACGCCGTGCTCGCCGAGGGCACGAGCGCCGGCGTGATCGAGCTGCATGAGCACGCCATGGTGCGCAACCTGTTCCGTCTCGACGAGCGGCGGATCGGCTCGCTGATGGTGCCACGCGCGGACGTGGTCTGCCTCGACCTCGACCTGCCGCCGGAGGAAAACCTGCGGCGCATCAGTGAATCGGCTTTCGAGTGCTTCCCGCTGGTGCGTGGCGGGCTCGACCATGTGCTCGGCGTCGTGAGCGCGCGCGGCTGGCTGCTGCACCAGCTGCGCGACGGGGCCCCGCAGGGGGCGAGCCTGCCGCTGGAACCGCAGCTCAACGTGCCCGAGAGCGTCACCGGCATGGAACTGCTCGACAAGTTCCGCGCCGGCGGCGCGCACCTGGCCTGCGTGATCGACGAGTACGGCGATGTGCAGGGCATCGTCACGCTGCAGGACCTCGTCGAGGCGATCACCGGGGAACTGCAACCGCACGATGCCGATACGTCGTGGGCCGTGCAGCGCAGCGACGGCTCCTGGCTGCTCGACGGCTACATCCCGGTGCCCGAGCTCAAGGACCGTCTCGGGCTGCGCGCCGTGCCCGACGAGCAGCGCGGCCGCTACCACACGCTGAGCGGCATGATCATGCTGCTGCTGGGTCGGCTGCCGCAGGTGGCCGACGGCGTGGAATGGGAAGGCTGGCGCTTGGAGATCGTCGACATGGACGGCAAGGCCATCGACAAGGTGCTGGCCACGCGCGTGCCCGCGGGCGAGGAAGCCCCCGCTCAGGCCCCGGCATAGTGCACGGCCAACCCCAGCACGGCACACACCGCGATCACTTCCATCACGCCGCGCCCGAAGCGCAACAGCGCCACCGCGGCGGCCAGCGCGATCAGCGCGGATGCCCAGTCGAAGGCGCCGCCGAAGCCCTGCGGCCACAGCACGTGGTAGCCGAAGAACAGCGCGAGGTTCAGCACCACGCCGACCACGGCCGCCGTGATCGCGGTGAGCGGAGCGGTGAACTTCAGGTCGTTGTGCGTCGACTCCACCAGCGGTCCGCCGGCGAGGATGAACAGGAACGACGGCAGGAAGGTGAACCACGTGACCAGGCACGCGGCCAGCGCGCCGGCAAGGAACCGGGCCTCCGGTCCGAACAGCGCCTGCACGTAGCCGCCGACGAAACCGGCGAAGGCCACCACCATGATCAGCGGCCCGGGCGTGGTCTCGCCGAGCGCGAGGCCGTCGATCATCTGCGTCGGCGTGAGCCAGCCGTAATGCTGCACCGCGCCCTGGTAGACGTAGGGCAGCACCGCATAGGCGCCACCGAAGGTCAGCAGCGCCGCCTTGGTGAAGAACCAGCCCATCTGCGTCAGCGTGTGCTCCCAGCCGAACACGGCAGTGAGCGCGGCCATCGGCGCGAGCCACAGCAGCGCCCCGACGATCGCCACCCGCAGCAGCCCGGACCAGCGAAAGCGCACGTGCGCCGCGGGCGGCGTGTCGTCGTCGATCAGCGCCGGACCGAAAGAGGCCGTCGTGGCAGCATGCCCGCCGCCGGTGAGGAAATACCAGGGCGCCAGCCGCCCGCCCACCACGCCGACCAGCGCCGCGCCGGCCACGATGAGCGGGAACGGCAGCCCGAGGGCGAAGATCGCCACGAAGGCCGCTGCCGCGATCGCCCACAACACGCGGTTCTTCAGCGCGCGCGTGCCGATGCGGTGCGCGGCGTGCAGCACGATCGCGGTCACTGCGGGCTTGATGCCGTAGAACAGCCCGGCGACCAGCCCGACATGGCCGAAGGCGATGTAGACCCAGGACAGCGCGATCAGGATGAACAGCGAGGGCAGCACGAACAGCGCCCCGGCGAGGATGCCGCCCCGGGTCCGGTGCATAAGCCAGCCGAGATAGGTGGCCAGCTGCTGCGCCTCGGGGCCGGGCAGCAGCATGCAGTAGTTGAGCGCGTGCAGGAAGCGGCGCTCGGAGATCCAGCGCCGGCGCTCCACCAGCTCCTGGTGCATGATCGCGATCTGCCC
>JAGPES010000229.1 GCA_018057015.1 Pseudomonadales bacterium
CCTCCGTTCTGTACCAGCACGACCGCTGCGCCGCGTACGAGCAGGTGATCACCGCGCTGCTCGACAGCGGCGACGCGTTCCATTGCACCTGCAGCCGCCAGGACCTGCACCTCGCAAACGGGACGCATGCCGCAACCTGCCTGCAGTCGCGCACCCCGCCCGCGGGCGGGTGCGCAATCCGGCTGCGCGCGCGCGACACCCCGTACCGGTTCACCGACCTCTTCCTCGGGGAGGTCGAACTGCCGGGCCCGACCGGCACGGACGATTTCGTGATCCGCCGCCGCGATGGCCTTTACGCCTACCAGCTAGCGGTTGTGGTCGACGATGCATTCCAGGGCATCACGCACGTCGTGCGCGGCCGGGACCTGCTGGACTCGACGCCACACCAGGTCTTTCTGCGAGAGCTGCTGGGGCTTGCGCCGGTTAGCTACGGCCACGTCCCCCTGCTGCTGAACGCGCAAGGCCAGAAACTCAGCAAGCAGAACCATGCGCCAGCGCTGGACGACGCGCGCGCACCGCAGAACCTGCTGCTCTGCCTCGAGGCGCTGGGCCAGGTGCCACCGCCACCCGTACTGCGTGGCGATCGCGGCGAAATCCTTGCGTGGGCGATCGCCCACTGGCGCCGCGACGGGGTGCCCGCACGGGATCGCGTCGTCCCTGCGGGCTCGGCTCCAGCCGAACATTGATCCGGCATTTGCGGCAGCCAATGTCGGGTTGAAGCCCGGTCAACAAGGCCAAAGCCCGCCCTGTGATGGCAATTGGCGGCAGCCCTCTTTAACATCGCCATCATCGCTCCGGGCAACACGCTATGTACCTGAACAGGATCCTGCTGCTGGTGCTGGTACTGCTGTACGTGTTCGCACCGATGATGACCGACTGGATCGCTGCGGGCGGCACGCAATGGTACCGGCCCCACCTGATCTGGCTGCTCGTGATCGCCACTTCGGCTCTCATGCTTTACCGGGAGCGGAAGGATGGGACTTGATCTCGGCACGATCCTGTTCATCGGCGTCGCTTACCTCTGCCTGCTGTTCGCGATCGCCTGGGTCACCGATCGCGGCTTCATTCCCGAATCGATCGCCTCGCATCCACTGGTCTACACGCTGTCGCTCGGCATCTTTGCCGGCGCGTGGGCACTGTTCGGCATCCTCGGGATCGCCGCACACTTCGGCTACGGCTACCTCAGCTTTTTTGTCGGCGTGGGCGTGATGTTCCTGTTCGCGCCGCTTCTGCTGATGCCGCTGTGGCGCATCTGCCGGCGCTTCCAGCTGACCTCGCTGGCGGACCTGCTCGCGTTCCGCTACCGCGGCGCGCAGGTCGGCGCCATCGCGACACTCGGGCTGCTCGTCGCCGCGATGCCGCTGCTGATGGCCCAGATCAGGATCGTGTCGGGGCTGGCGGCGCGGCTCGGTGGAGATACGCTCTCGACGCAGACCCCCGAGAGCCTGGGCCTCGTATTCGCCGGCGCCATCGCCGTGTTCGCGATCCTGTTCGGCGCACGCCCCATCTCGGAGCAGGAGCGGCACAATGGCCTGGTGGTCACCATGGCCTTCGAGTCGCTCGTGAAGCTCTCCTGTTTCCTGCTGCTGGGGGCGTTTGCCATGTGGCAAGTGCACGGCGGTGGTGACGGACTCTCGGACTGGTTACGCACGCAGCCCGCACAGCTCGAGGCGCTCCGCGCCAGCATTAACTCGAGCTCCGCACACATGATGACGCTGACGTTCTTCGCTGCGGTCGTAGGGCTCCCCGACCTGTTCCACATGGCACTGTACGAGAATCCGAGCCCGCGGGCGGTGACCAGGGCCAGTTGGGCGTTCCCGCTCTACCTGCTGCTGCTAAGCCTGCCGGTGCTCCCGGTGCTGTGGGCAGGCATGAAGCTCGGCACCGGCTCCCCGCTCGAGTACATCGGCGTGGACATCGGCCTGCGCACCGGGAACATCGGCGTAGCGCTGCTGGCGTTCATCGCCGGAGTCTCCGCGGCGAGCTCGATGATCGTGGTGACCACGCTGGCGCTCGCCTCGATGACGGTGAACAACCTGGTGCTTCCCTTCTTTCGCCCTGGCGATCGCAACAATCCCTACCGCGGCCTGACGCTGACGCGCGCAATAGTGACCGCCCTAATCGTCTTCACGGCGTACCTGCTCTCGATCGGCCTGCGCGACGACGGGTCGGTGGAGAAACTCGGCTTCACCGCCTTCATAGCCGCCGCCCAGTTCTTCCCCGGCACGCTCGCGCTGCTGTACTGGCCGCGCGCCAACCGCAAAGGATTGCTGGGCGGGCTCGCCGCCGGCTTTGCGGTGTGGCTGCTGATGGTCATCACGCCCGAGGCAGGTTCGCCGCTCGCCGCGGTGCAGGCTGCACTGCCCTTCAGTATCGCGGACAACGCATGGGCGGGCGTCGCGGTGAACAGCGTGGCACTCAACGCGCTGGTTCTCATCGCACTGTCCTATGCCAGTTCCCAGAGCCGCGAGGAGCACGACGCCGCCATCAGGTGCAGCCTGGACAACCTGAGCGGCCCGGCGCGGCACCAGTTGCGGGCACGCTCGCCGGCAGATTTCGTCGCCGGCCTGAGCACCGCGCTGGGCGCGACGAGCGCGCAACACGAAGTCGAGCGTGCGCTGCGCGACCTCGGCTACACGGACAGCGAGGCGCGCCCCTATGCGATGCGCCGCCTGCGCGACCGCATCGAAGCCAACCTGTCTCGCCGCGTCGGCGCATCGGTGGCGATGGAACTCATCAACCGCAGCGTGCCCTACCTGCGCGAGGAAGAAGGGTCCGCGGACGACATCACGCTCGTCGAATCGCGTCTGGAGGGCTACCAGCGCTACCTCACCGGCTTCCTCGCGGAGCTCGACGGCTTGCGCCGCTTCTACCGCGACACCCTGCAGGACCTGCCGCTCGGCGTTTGCGGCATCAACGCCAGCGACGAGATCGTGATGTGGAACCACGCGCTCGAAAAAATCACGGGGATCAGTGCCGAGGCCGTGCTCGGTTCGACGCTGGAGGAACTGCCCGCGCCATGGGGCCCGCTGATCCTGCGTTTTGCCGAATCCTCGGCCTCGCACCTGCAGCACCACCGCATTGCCACCGCCGGCGGGCAACTCTGGCTGTCGCTGCACAAGACGATGGGCGCAGCGCAAACCAGCCACAACACCGACGCGCGCTTCATCCTGCTCGAAGATGTCACCGAAACGCAGCGCCTGCAGGATGAACTGCTCCACACCGAGCGACTCGCATCGATCGGCCGCCTCGCCGCTGGCGTGGCGCACGAGATCGGCAATCCGGTCACCGGCATCGACTTCCTGGCGCAAAACCTGCTCGCGGAAAGCGAGGACGAGACCACGCTCGAAGGTGCGCGCCACATCCTCGAGCAGACCCAGCGCATCAGCAACATCGTGCAGGCGCTGGTCGGCTTCGCGCACTCGGGTGCCAATGGCAACCCGGCCATCGCGCTGCCGGTCGCGGTGGCGCAGTGCGTCGACGAGGCTATCTACCTGCTAGACCTCGACCGCAGCGCAACGCAGGTGCGCTACCGCAACCTGTGCGCACCCGAACACGTCGTGCGCGCCGACGGGCAGCGGCTGCTGCAGGTGTTCATCAACCTGCTCAGCAACGCGCGCGCAGCGTCGGAGCCCGGCGCAGACATCCGCATCGAATGCGAGGCGCACGATCACGAGACACGGGTCACGGTGACCGACGACGGCTGCGGCATCCCCGCAGCGCAGATCGACCAGGTGTTCGAACCGTTCTTCACCACCAAGGCGCCGGGAGAGGGAACGGGCCTCGGGCTCGCCCTGGTCTACTCGATCGTGCGCGACATGGACGGCAGCGTGTCGATCCAGAGCCCCGCGAATCCCGCGTCCGGCCGTGGCACCCGCGTGTTCGTCAGCCTGCCGCGCGCGACTCTGCAGGAGGTGGACTAGATAATCCTGCGCTCAGGCGCTATGTTTGGTGCCAACCTGACGCGACCCACGAGGCAGTACCAGTGGCGGACATACTCGTCGTCGAGGACGAATCGGTCATCCGATCCGCGCTGAAGCGCTTGCTCGAGCGGAACAAGTTCCGCGTGTTCGAGGCGGCATCGGTGAAGGAAGCGGAAGAGAATTTCAAGCTCGACCGCTTCAGCCTGATCATCAGCGACCTGCGCCTGCCTGGCGCCCCGGGCACGGAGTTGATCCGTCGCGCCGGCGAGGTGCCCGTGCTGATCATGACCAGCTACGCCAGCCTGCGCTCCGCCGTGGACGCGATGCGGCTCGGGGCGGTCGACTACATCGCCAAGCCGTTCGACCACGACGACCTGCTCACGGCCATCAAGCGCATCCTGCGCGAGCGCAGCGCGCAACGCCTCGCGCGCGGCCGCGATGCCGCGCGGCCGGCCGGTGATGGTATCGACGGCATGATCGGCGGCTGCCCCGAAATCCTGGAGGTGTACGAACGCATCCGGCGCGTCGCGCCCACCAGCACCTCGGTGCTGATCCACGGCGAGACCGGCACCGGCAAGGAACTGGTGGCGCGCGCAATACACCGCGCCAGCAAGCGCGCCACGCAGCCGCTGGTTTCGGTCAACTGCGCCGCGATCCCCGGGGCTTTGATCGAATCAGAACTGTTCGGCTTCGACAAGGTCGGCGCGGCGGGCGGTCGGGGCGGCATCATCGAGGCGGCCAACGGCGGCACGCTGTTCCTCGACGAGATCGGCGAGTTGCCGCTCGAGGTGCAGGCGCGGCTGCTGCGATTCATCCAGAGCGGCGAGCTCCACGGCGGCGGCGGCGCCGGTCCGCGAACAGTGGACGTACGACTGATATCGGCGACACAGCGCAATCTCAAGGCGCTGTGCGAGGAGGGCAAGTTCCGCCAGGACCTTTACTACCGCATCAACGTGGTCGAACTCACCCTGCCTCCGCTGCGCGCCCGCGGCACCGACGTGCTCAAGATCGCCGAATTCCTGCTCGACGATGCCTGCCAGCGCCATGACAAACCCGCCAAGCGCTTTTCCCCCGAGGCGATCGGGGCCATCACGGCATACCGCTGGCCAGGCAATGTGCGGGAACTGGAGAACGCAGTCGAGCGCGCCGTGATCCTGGGCGATGAGCAGGAAATTCCCGGCGAGGCACTGTCCATCGACCTCGGTCTTCCCGGCCTCGCCGAACTCGACGCGGCAAACGCGCGCCGCGATGAGCGCGAAGCGGCCCCCAGCGCCGAAGACCCCGCGGAAGACCTCTCGCTGGAAGAGTATTTCCAGCGCTTCGTGCTGCAGAACCAGGATCACATGAGCGAAACCGAGCTCGCGCGCAAGCTCGGCGTCAGTCGCAAGTGCCTGTGGGAGCGCCGGCAGCGCTTCGGCATCCCGCGCAAGAAATCGACCACCGAAGAGGACGACGAGGGCCGTCGCTCGGCCTGAGGCGCGACCGGCGCATGTGGATCGGTCGCGGCGCCTGCGCCGGGGCCAACGGTAACGTTTTCCGCCGAACGCTTGTCGAGCAGTGTTACGTTTTTTCACAACACTTTGATTTGATTAAAAAAATCTTGCAGCACGAACAACGTGGTGCTTTACTGGATTCATAAGAATAACGACACCAAAAATAACACTAACTCGGGTTGAGACCTGTACGGGGAAGGCACATGCTTCCCCTTGCTGTTTTTGGGATCCGCAAGATCCGTACATCCCTCCCGTCGATTCATGATCGCCGCCCTGTGCTAAACTCGCGCCCCGCTCGAATCCGGCAGGGAAGCGTATCCAGTTGAACGACGCCGCCGTCCCCATCTATCCAGACCAGTCTCTGGACATCGGCTGCCGGCGCTACGGACCGGGCGAGCACCACATCGCGCCGCAATCGATC
>JAGPES010000228.1 GCA_018057015.1 Pseudomonadales bacterium
ACCGTCCATACCGCCACCCTCTCGTTGGGCAGCAGCGGGAATCCGAGCACGAAGTGCTTGTAGAGCGCCATGCTCAGTCCCAGCGCGGCGAGCAGCAGCGCGACGACACAGACCTTCAGCTTTTCTTTCATGCGAGCTCCGCCCCGGCGGATTCAGTTGGTGCCGCTATTCCGGCCTGGTATAGCGACGGCCCACGTCGACCACGGCCTGGTCGCGCAGGAAGTTTCTCCCGATCAGCACGGGGTAGGAAGACGAGGAGCGGTCGGTGAGTGCGAACTCGGTGAACTGCGCGACACCGGCAATCGTGGTCTTCAAGCTCACGATGTAGCGCCTGGAATCGGGGGCACCCTTCAGCGCGATGGAACGCACGACCGGGCGCGAGACTTCGACGTTCTTGCCGGTCCTGGCATCGACGAGCTGGAACTTCACCCAGGTCTTGCCGTCGCGTTCGAACGCACGCACGTCGAGCGCGTGCAGCGAGGAGCCCGCCGTGCCGGTGTCGAGCCGCGCGGTGAACTGGAGCCCCGGGGGCTCGATGCGCACGTGCTCGATCTCGCCGAGCACGGCGAGTGCCGTCTGCGGCGGCGCGCGCTTCGCGGGTGCGGGCGGCGGCGGTGGCGGCGTGCACACCACGGGTGGCTCGGGTTCCGGCGCGGGTTCGGGTTCCTCGGGCGGCAGCGCGGGTTCAGCGGGCAACGTCGGCGCAGGCGCAGTGACGGCCTCCGGCGAAGGCTGCGGCGCGGGTTCCGGCGCTGGCGCGGGGCTTTGCGTCGCCGGGGGCGCCTGGGGTCTCTCGGGCGTCGTGCCGCAACCCTGCAGCAGGAGTGCAAGCGATACGCACAGCGCGGCGACGCAACGGTTCCGGCTCATCATTCGGGGTGAAATTCCGCATGGGTTCGAGGCTGCGCAAACTATAGAGCCCGCGCGGGCGGGCGGCAATCAACGGTCTTTGCCGCGACCATGGTGGCGCGGCTTTGTGACAACTTTTACCGCGAGCCGCCCGCTCTCAGTGGACGGTGCATTCTTCGCGCGCGAGCTCCGCGAGCTCGAGCTCTTCGGGCTCCAGCGCTATGGCCGGGACCTCGACCACGTCCCAGTGCTCGTCGAGATAGTCGCGCAGCTCCCCGACCACGGCCGTCATCGCGTCTATGGCGTGGCTGATGTGTTCCAGCGTGGAGAGGATCGACTCCGGATCCATCGGACGAACCTTCTTCGCACTCATCAACGAGCCTCCGTTCGTTCGTCGTTGCGGGTGCTGGCGCGGGCCTGCCCCGTATGGTGGTTGTGGCCCCTGGCAACGCTAGATCTGGTGTCTGGCAGCGGCACGGGCACAAGATACCGGGCGCTCGCCCGACGCGCAAGGCGCACCTCGTAGCGGAACAGCGGCTCGTAATGCACGCCCGGCAGCTCCAGCGGATCGGAGCCGATGACGAGGTCGAGGTCGCCGCGCGCGAGCGCCTGCAGCGGCGCGAAGCTGAAGCTGCAGGAGAGGTCGAGCTCGACGTCGGGCCAGTGATGGCGGAACCTGTCGATCGTGGGCATCAGCCACTGGAAACAGCTGTGACATTCGAGCGCGAGGGACAGGCGGCCGGTCTCGCCGCCCGCGAGGCGGTCGAGGTCGATCTCGGCGGCGCGTATCTGCGGCAGGATGTCGTCGGCCAGCGCGAGCAGGCGCTGCCCGGCGCTGGTGAAGCGTACCGGTCGGGTCTTGCGCATGAACAGCGAGCAGCGCAGCCGGTCCTCGACATCCTTGACCTGGTGCGAGAGCGCCGACTGGGTCAGGCACAGGCGGTCGGCGGCCTCGACGAGGGTGCCGGTGTCGCGCAAGGCGACCAGCGTGCGAAGATGGTGAAGTTCGATCCTGGCCATGGCGATGGATCCGTCGGGGTTGGCCGCCGTGGCGACGAGATGTTGGGAATCCATGCCGAAATTGCATTGGATGAAAAATATTGTTGATGCGGGCGCAGGGGATCAAGCCCGGCCCGGGAGGACAGGTACGCCATGGATGTGCTGATCGCGCTGGACCAGGGCACCACGAGCTCGCGTTGCCTCGGTTTCGATGGCGGCGGCAACGTGGTCGCGCTCGCGCAGCGCGAGTTCGCGCAGCACTTTCCGCGCGACGGCTGGGTCGAGCACGAGCCGGAGGACATCTGGCGCAGCACGCTGGAGAGCTTCGACGCGGTGGTGCGCGAACTGCTCGCCGCGGGCCATGCCATCGCAGGCATCGGTATCAGCAACCAGCGCGAGACCACACTGCTGTGGGACCGGCGCACCGGGGAGGCCGTGCACCGCGCCATCGTGTGGCAGGACCGGCGTACGGCGGAAACCTGTGTGCGGCTGCAGCAGGAGGGGCTCGGCGAGCGCGTCGCTGCGCGCACGGGCTTGCTGCTCGATCCGTATTTCTCCGCCACCAAGCTGGCATGGATCCTCGACAACGTCGCGGGCGCACGGGCGCGCGCGGAGGCTGGCGAGCTTGCCTTCGGCACCGTCGACACCTTCCTGCTGTGGCGACTCACGGGGGGCCTGCGCCACTGCACCGACGCCACCAATGCCTCGCGCACCATGCTGTTCGACATCCACGCGCAGTGCTGGGACGAACAGTTGCTGGCGCGCTTGCGCGTGCCGCGCGCGGTGCTGCCCGAGGTGCTGGACTCGGCCGCGGATTTCGGCACCGTGCAGGCGGGGCTGCCCGCCGCCGGCGTGCCGATCTCCGGCATGGCGGGTGACCAGCAGGCGGCGCTGATCGGGCAGGGGTGTCTCGCGCCCGGGCAGGCCAAGAGCACCTACGGCACCGGTTGCTTCCTGGTGCTGAACACGGGCGCGACGCCGGTCCGCTCGCAAAACCGCCTTCTTACAACGGTGGCCTACCGGCTCGACGGCAAGCCCACGTATGCGCTGGAAGGCAGCATTTTCGTGGCCGGCGCGGCGATCAAGTGGCTGCGCGATTCGCTGGGGTTGATCGCCAGCGCGGGCGAAAGCGAGCGCGTGGCGTCGCGCGCACCCGATCCCGGCGGCGTCTACCTGGTCCCGGCGTTCACCGGTCTGGGCGCACCGCACTGGGATCCCGCGGCCCGCGGGGCGATCCTCGGGCTCACGCGCGACAGCGGTGCCGAGGCGATCGTCACCGCGGTGCTGCAGTCGGTGGCCTACCAGACCCGCGACCTGCTCGATGCGATGGCGCGCGACGGCACGACCCTGGACGTGCTGCGCGTGGACGGCGGAATGGCCGCCAACAGCTGGATGCTGCAGTTCATGGCCGACATGCTGGGCATCCCCGTCAGCCGCCCGCGCATCACCGAGGCCACCGCGCTGGGCGCGGCGAGCCTGGCCGGCTACCGGCTCGGCGTCTTGCCGACCCTGGATCACCTCACGGCTCAATGCGACGAGGAGCGACGCTTCCTGCCCGCGATGCCCGAGCCCGAGCGCGCACGTCTCTACGCCGGCTGGCTGGACGCGGTAACGCGGGTACGCACCACGTAGGTTCCGCGTAGGTTCGGCTTCAGCCGAACACTTCACCTGGTTGGTTTTCAATAGACCAGGACGAACACAGACGCAGTTCCGACCCGCCCCTCGGCACGCCTGACGTTGGTGGTTCATCTTCCGTGTGGAGTTTCGACTGGAACCCGGAATCTGAACTCATTGGCGTGACGCAAGCGGATTCAAGGCAGTGCCGTGATTTCGATGGCTTGGCACGGCGTTGGCCGAGCGGCTGCGCTGCCCACCCTTGCCGTGAGGGGGCGTGCGCAGCATGGATGCTGCGCTCGAGCCTACAGGGACGTATTCACGGCGTCCCCCGCACGGCAAGGGTGGGCAGTGCAGCCAGCGACGCTCCAAGCCAATGCCTGAATTGAACGCCAGGGAATCGCGGTTCAGGCGGTCAGCAGGAACTCGATCAGCGCCTTCTGCGCGTGCAGGCGGTTCTCGGCCTCGTCCCAGATCACGGTGTCGGGCGCGTCCATCAGCTCGGCGCTGATTTCCTCGCCGCGGTGCGCGGGCAGGCAGTGCAGGTAGATAGCATCGGGCGCGGCGACGTCGAGCAGGCGGCGCTCGAGCTGGTAGTTGGCGAAGGCCGCCGCGCGCTTTTCCTGCTCGGCTTCCTGGCCCATCGAGGCCCACACGTCGGTGGCGAGCAGATGGGCGCCGCGTGAAGCATCCAGCGGATCACGCACGATGGTGACGCGTCCGGCATTCGCGCGCACCAGATCCTCGCGCGGCTCGTAGCCCCCGGGGCAGGCGATGCGCAGCTCGAAGTCGAACTGCCGCGCCGCGTTGATGTAGGACTGGCACATGTTGTTGCCGTCGCCGATCCAGGCCACCTGCTTGCCGCGGATGCTGCCGCGGTGCTCCACGAAGGTCTGCACGTCTGCCAGCAGCTGGCAGGGATGGAAGTCGTCGGTGAGGCCGTTGATCACCGGCACGCGCGAACACGCGGCGAAACGCTGCACCATCGCGTGCGCGAAGGTGCGGATCATCACGATGTCGACCATCGAGGACAGCACGCGCGCCGTGTCCTCCACCGGCTCGCCGCGCCCGAGTTGCGTGTCGCGCGGCGACAGGAACAGCGCGTGGCCACCGAGCTGCGTCATGCCGGCTTCGAAGGAGACGCGGGTGCGGGTCGAGGACTTCTCGAAGATCATGCCCATCACGCGGTTCGGCGCAATCGTGCCGCGGCCGGCGCCCTGCGGATCGGCCTTCATCGCAATGGCACGCGCGATCACGGACTCTAGTTCCCCCGGGCTCAGGTCCAGCAGGGTCAGGAAATGTCTGGCCGTCATGGCGCGTACTTCCGGTGAAGGGTGCGAGGGATCAGGCGGCGCTCTGGGCGCCGCCGGCCCGGGCCGCGATCAGCGCACCCAGCGTATCGATGATCTGGTCGATCTCGGCCGCCTGGATGACCAGCGGCGGCAGCAGGCGGATCACGTTGTCGGCGGTGACGTTGATCAGCAGGCCCTGCTCCAGCGCCTCCTGCACCAGGTGGGCGCAGGGTTCGCGCAGTTCGATGCCGACCATAAGGCCACGACCGCGCACCTCCACCACGCCCGGAATTCCCGCGAGGCGAGCGCGCAGCCCGTGCATCAGGCGCTCGCCCATGCGGGTGGCGTTGGCGCAGAGCCCGTCGGTGACGAGGCTGTCGAGCACGGCCAGCGCCGCGGCGCTGGCGAGCGGGTTGCCGCCGAAGGTCGAGCCGTGGTTGCCGGCATGGAACACGCCGGCGGCCTTGCCGCGCGCCAGGCAGGCGCCGATGGGTACGCCGTTGCCGAGGCCCTTCGCGGTGGTCAGCACGTCGGGCATGATCGGCGTGTGCTGGAACGCAAACAGCCTGCCCGTGCGCCCGTTGCCGGTCTGCACCTCGTCCAGCATCATCAGCCACCCGTGCTGGTCGCACAGCGCGCGCAGGCCCTCGAGGTAGCCCTCGGGCGCCACGCGGACGCCCGACTCGCCCTGGATCGGCTCCACCAGCACCGCGACGATGCTCTGGTTGTTGCGCCCGATGCTGGCGAGCTCCTCGAGGTCGCCGAAGCGCGCGCGCACGAAGCCGCTCACCAGCGGCTCGAAGCCCGCCTGCACCTTGCGGCTGCCGGTGGCGGAGAGCGTCGCCAGCGTGCGGCCGTGGAAGGAGTTCTCCATCACGATGATCGCGGGTTTCTCGATGTTCCTGCCGTGGCCGTACATGCGCGCGATCTTGATCGCGCACTCGTTGGCCTCGGCGCCGGAATTGCCGAAGAACACGTTGTCCATGCCGCTCAGCGCGACCAGGCGGTCGGCCAGTTCGCACTGGCGCGTGATGCCATAGACGTTGGACGTGTGCAGCAGGCGGGCTGCCTGCTCCTGGATGG
>JAGPES010000230.1 GCA_018057015.1 Pseudomonadales bacterium
GTGCAGGCAACCGCCTCGCCACCGGCGGCCCTGATTTCCCGCGCCACGTCCTGCGCGGGGCCCGCATCGGCACCGTCCCCGATCACGCTGACGCCGGGATCATTGACGACAACCCTGGCTCCCTGCGACGCGAGCAGCAGGGCATAGGCGCGACCCAATCCCCGGCCGGCCCCCGTTATCACGGCTACGCGATTGTCGAACCCGGGTTCAGCCATGGGATATTCCGCTTGTCTGTCGATACATCGAACCGGGCGCGCCGGCCCCGCGCAGCGGTTCGTTACTTCCTCGGCAGTTCGATTTCCGCCTTCGCCGTCGACATCACGGTGCCGAGCTGATTGCTCATCCTGCAGTCGACCTGCACGATCGAACGGCCCTGGTCGTCGACCAGCTTGCCGATCACCTCGGCGTTCATGATCGTGACATCGCCGGTGAATGCGGGGCCGCGGTAGGCGCAGTTGGAGTGAACGACCTGGCCCCACTCGCCGGCCCAGCCGCCCAGGTAATCGAGAATCCATGCACCCATCGATGCGCCGTAGCCGTAGCTGCGCGGCATGCCGACATGACGCGCCCAGCGCGGAAACAGGTGTCCGCGCGACGGGCCGATATAGGCGCCGTCGGTCAGTTCGGGATTCTCCTTTTCCAGTACCGGATCCTGCTCCTTGCCGGCCATGTCCGCGGTAAAGCCGAGCGCGACCATGTCGAGATCGGTGCGGCGAATCACTCCGCACCAGATCGTGAACAGGTAGGCGCGCCATTCGGTGGTGAAGCTTGCGATGCTGTGCGGGCCGAATACCCGGGTCGGCAGCTTGTCGCCGACGCCGATGTCGTCCCAGTAGCGCTTGCCGTGCCCGAGATCGTGCAGCATCCTGATCCAGGAGAATTTTTCTTCCTCCAGACTGGCCAGCTGCTGATCGGTCCACTCGGGATCCTCGGTGGCTTCCAGCGAACCCATTTCGCGCGCGAGATCGGCGCGGTAGCGGATGCTGGTGGAGCGCTGGGTGGCGATCAGGTCTCCCTGGGCGTTGTAGTAGCGGTTGTCACCGCGCTGGAAGCAGGTCGGTCCGGCGAACCTGGTTTCCTTGACCACGTAGTCGAGCGGCACGCGTTCGTTGTGGATCAGGTCGCCACCGTAGATGCGCGGGCCGTGGAACCACCACTCGTCGCCGCCGAAGATCAGGTGCGAATCGGGAATCAAGCCGACACAGGCCGGTGCGGTGCCGTGACCGTCATCGGTGGCGACAGCAAACGACTGCGGCGCCACGATGCGACCGAAGCGGCTTTGCGAAGCGAACTCGTCCTCGTAGTGCACCCGGTTCGGGTAGTGCATGGCCTGCACCCAGCGTCGTATGTCGTTGTTTGCCAGTGGTTCCTTGAGCCGACCCGGCTGGATCGGCTTGCCCATGTGGCGGTCGAGATCGGAACAGTCCAGCGTCTTGTCGTTCATGTGCGACTCCAGTGCAGCGTTGAGTTGTTGCCAGGCGGCGGCTTTCGATGTCGTATGCGATCGGTTCCCTGGCCAACACATCGGGGTCATGGTGGTCACTGTCCAGTATCGCCTCCCGGCCGCGTCAACCCGTCGCCTGAAAGCGGGCTGCCGTCCGGGGCAGGACTCGTCACGATGGACAATGGATTGGATATGTCCAGATATATTCGGATCGGCGGCACTATACCAATTTCGTCAAAACAAGGGATAGCTTGAAATTTAAACTCGAATTGTACGGACAAATAAATTGAGGTGCGTGGCATGCGGCGCTATCATTGCGCGCAGGAGCCCGTGGCGAGCGCCCGGAGTGACACGGTTTCTTTCCCGCGCGCCGCGGTCGCGGCCCTGCAGCGGTTGAGCTGGCGATCGACGAGCGGACCATTGATCCCGGAGACAGTGGAAATGAACGAGGCAGTGCAGGACACGACCCCGCAGAACGACGCAACCTGGCCGCCGGGCTGGCGCACCCTGGCGCACGGCATCAGCGTCGGTCGTTATATCGATCCGGCGTTCGCGGCCCTGGAATTTGAAAGACTGTGGAGCCGCGTCTGGCAGGCCGCGGCGAGGCTCGATGAAATCCCCGCCGCCGGCGACTACACGGTCTACGACATCGGCGACCAGTCGGTGCTGCTGGTGAGAGTGGACGAATCCACGGTCAAGGCCTACCACAACTTCTGCCCGCATCGCGGAACCGCGCTGGGACAGGGCTGCGGCACGTTCGGGAATGGCCGCATCATCTGTCCGTTCCACGGCTGGCGCTGGAATCTGCAGGGACAGGTGCAGTACGTGCTCGAGCGCCAGGAGTTTCGCAATGGCGAGTTGCGCGACAGCGACGTCGCGTTGAAGGAGGTCGGCGTCGCCCTCTTTGCCGGTTTTGTGTTCATCAACCTCGCGCGCAATCCCGAGCCCTTCGACAAGTTCATCGCGCCCGTGCGCCAGCTCATCGAGGACCTGGCGATCGGCGACATGCACCACTACTGGTGGAAGGAGATCGCCGCGCCCGGCAACTGGAAAGTGGCCCAGGAAGCCTTTTTCGAGTCCTACCACGTTCCCACCACCCACCCGCAGCTCGAGACGGCCGGCGCCGAGTTCATTTTCGGCGATATGAGCGGGCCCGAGGTGGACTTCAGCCACCACTACCACCAGTACGAAACCTTCGCGCACGGTCACGGGCGCTTCTTCGGCGGCAAGAAGACGCCGATGGCGGGCCACGTCACCCTGCCCGGCGATCCGGTGGAGATGATGGCGGCACGCCTGGACCTGCTGGTCGAAGGCATGGACGCGATGGTGCTGGCGGAGGACGTCGAGCTGGTGCGCTCGCTGAAGGGCAAGCCGATTCCGGAAGGCTCCAGCCTGGGCGGCGAGTACATGAAACTGCTCTACTCCACCGCGGCGGCGCAGAACCGTCCGATGCCCAGGCTCGCGCCGGAAGTGCTGGACATGTGGGGCGGCGAGATATTCGTTTTCCCGAACCTGATGATCCTGCCGCAAGCGGGCAACGCGATGATCTACCGCGTGCGGCCGCATGGCTCGGATCCCGATCGCTGCATCTTCGAGATCCTGTCCACCAGGACCTATCCCGCCGCGCTCACGCCGCCGCGCGCGACGGTGGAGAAAGTCACCGATCTGTCCGATCCGGAGCAGGTGCGGCTCATCCCGCGCCAGGATCTCGGCAATATCCCGCGCATGCAGCGTGGCCTGCACTCGCGGGGCTGCAAGCAGATCTGGCTCGCCAGGTACTATGAGCAGATAATCCTGCACATGCACCAGGAGCTCGATCGGTATCTGCTCGCGGACGGGTGAAGAGGATGACCTATCGATTCGACTGCGGTCGGCTGGCGGCGCCGTTCGCGCGCCACTGGTGCGGCGAACGAACCGAGAGCCACTGATGCCAGGCGAAACAAGGCCGCGGCTCACGCCATTGCTGCCGCCGGACTGGGACGCAGCCACGCTTGATGCGGCCAGCGCCTTCCCGCACGCCCGCGACTTCGTCCTGGAGAACTGGCAGAGCGACGATGCCCGCGGCGTGAACGGGATCGGCGCGATACTGAATCATCCTGCGCTGGCGAAGGCGTTTCTGACCTTCAACAACCACGTCGCGTCCGCCAGCACCGTATCGAAGCGTATCCGCGAGCTGCTGATCCTGCGTGTCGGCTGGTTGCGGCGTTCGGAATACGAGTTCTACCAGCACATCGTGCTGGGCCGCCGGGCAGGCCTCAGCGACGAGGAGATCGAGCGCATCGAGGCAGGGCCGGATGCGGCGGGATGGGACCCGGTCGACGCCGACCTGCTGCGCGCCGTCGACGAGCTGCACGCCGACGCCTGCATCGGCGATGAAACCTGGTCGCGCCTCGGTGCACATTTCGACACGAAGCAACTCATGGACATCGTGTTCGCGGTGGGCTGCTACGATGTCCTGGCCATGGCGTTCAAGTCCTTCGGTGTGCCCTTCGAGCCGGGCGTGGAGCCACTGGCGCCCGCAGTGAGAGCACGTATGCACGCAACACGGACTCGGGGCTGAATGGACACGCTGGTACGGGGTGCTCCGCTCTCGCAGGAGCGACTGGGTGCGCTGACTCTCGGCGGCTATCTGCGCGAGGTCTGCGAAAAATACGCCGACAACGAGGCAATGGTGTTCCACCCGCCGTCCGGGCCGGTGGTGCGCCACACCTACGCGCAGGTCCGGGACGAGGCCTTCGCGATCGCACGCGCGCTGGTCGCGCGCGGCGTGACCAAGGAGACGCGTGTCGGCGTGCTGGCGACGAACCGCCCGGAGTGGGTGACGGCGATGTTCGGGGTCAGCCTCGCGGGCGGCACCTGCGTGCTGCTGAGCTCCTTCGCCAGGGGCGCGGAGCTCGAGTACCTGCTGCGAGTCGCAGACGTGTCGTTGCTGATCTTCGAGCGTTCGGTGCTCAATCGCGATTTCGCCGCCGAGATCGGCGAATTCTGCCCCGAGCTGGCGACGACGCAGGGGGATGTCTATGCGCGCCGACTGCCGTTCCTGCGCCGCGCGGTGTGCATCGGCGACATGGACGGGCTGGGCGGGGCCATCGAGGGCTGGCAGGAGTTCGTCGACGGCGACTCGAAGGCGCCTGCCGCGGTGGTGGACGCGATAGCCGCCGAGGTCGCGCCGTCGGACCGCGCGCTGGTCTTCTTCTCCTCGGGCTCCACGGCAAAACCGAAGGGCGTGGTGCACACGCACCGCGCGGCCACGATCCAGTGCTGGCGCTGGCCGCGCATGTACGCCCTGGAGCCGGGCGTGCGAACCTGGTCGGCCAACGGTTTTTTCTGGTCGGGCAATTTCACCCAGGCCATCGGCGCCACGTTCACGGCAGGGGGTTGCCTGGTGCTGCAGCGCCATTTCGATCCTGGCGAAGCGCTCCGGCTGATGCAGACCGAGCGCGTCTCGCTGCCGGTGGCATGGCCGCACCAATGGGTCAAGCTGGCCGAGGACCCGGCGTTCCACGAGGTCGACCTGGGCTCGCTGCGCTACGTGGGCGAGACCTCGCCGCTGCGCAACCACCCCACGGTGCGCTCCGGCTGGCAGGAGCCGATGTCGTCCTACGGCAACACCGAAACATTGACGTTCAGCGCCAGCCACCCGAGCGGCACCGACCCCGCGATCGTCGCGGGCAACTTCGGCTATGCGCTGCCGGGCAACACCTTCAAGATCGTCGATCCGCTGAGCGGCGAGGCGCTCGCGCGCGGCGAGACGGGCGAGATCGCGGTGAAAGGGCCCACGCTGATGGTCAGCTACCTGCGCATGGCGCCCGACGAGGTGTTCGACGAGGAAGGTTTCTTCCACACCGGCGACGGCGGTTTCTTCGATGCCGAGGGGCGGCTGCACTGGCACGGGCGGCTCAACGACATCATCAAGACGGGCGGCGCCAATGTCTCGCCGACGGAAATCGACATGCTGTTGCGCGAATGCCCGGGCGTCAGGATCGCTACCACCGTCGGCGTCGCGCACGAGACGCTCGGCGAGATCGTCGTGAGCTGCGTCGTGCCCGAGCAGGGCGCTGCCCTGGACGAGCCCACGGTGCGCGCCTTCGTGGCGCAACGCCTCTCGAGCTACAAGGTCCCGCGGCGCGTGCTGTTCGTGCAGGAGGCGGATCTCGAGCTGACCGCCTCGAACAAGGTGAAGACCGCGCCGCTGCGCGAGCTCGCCGCGCGTCGCCTGGCCGGGGAGTAGTGGCGCGCCGCAACACCCGGGCAGATGCGGGTCAGACGTACACGTGATGCAACCAACCCACACATTTGAAGGACTGAAGCCATGACCGCAGCCATCAGTGAAAAGCTCGAGGCCACCGACATCTCTCCCCTGATCGCCAGCGAGGTCCGTCTCGGCAAGGA
>JAGPES010000231.1 GCA_018057015.1 Pseudomonadales bacterium
ACATCATTGAGGTAATGCGTCTGCCGCGCCTCGACGGGACGCATGTAGTCAGCCTGCCGGTGAACTCGGAGCTCGCTGCGGGCCTGCGGGTGGTGCTGTCAGGCGGTTACCTCGTTGCGGCCGGGGCCGAGCAGCCCGAAATCGGGACGCTGGTGGATGCCACGACGAGCGGAGACACTGTTGCCTCGGTGGTCTCTCCGGTGGTGGCCTCTATGCTCCACGGCAGCGTCAATGTAGTCGCGGCTGGGGCCGTCACCCAATACGCCGACGTATATGGCGCGGCCGACGGAAAGGTGAGCACCACACGGAACTCGCACTACATCGGCGTGGCCGTGACCGCTGCCGCCAAGGACGGCGACGTCATCGAGGTCATGCGTCTGCCGCAGAGAGGCCGACTGGACTACGTCAATACCAGCGATTCGGCGGAAGTGGAAGATGTCGGCACCGAGACAGCGTTCGACGTCTCAAAAACGCTGGACGGCGCGGCGCTCAAGACTGGTGACGTCCTCCACATCGTGGCGGCTGGCACAGTCGTCGACAACAACTCCACGGACAAGCTGACGATCAAGCTGTACGTCGGCACGAAAGAGATTGTTGCGACGGGCGCTGTGGACGTGGCCGACAATGACGTCTGGTATATAGACGCCTGGGTCGTCGTCCGTGACGTTGGCGTGACCGGCAAGCTGGCCGCCTGCGGTGTGCAGGCCCTGGGCGTGCCCGGGACTGTCACGGCGAAGCCGTTCTCGATGGCTCAGGCCACCGCGAACCTGTCGGACGAAGTCACCGTGCAGGTGACCGCGACCTGGTCGGCCAAGCACGAGGACAACGAAGTCAAGCTCGATCACCTGATCGTCGAACGCATCCCGGCCTAGTTGGCCTAGAAAGTAACCTTTTTCTTGGCCGGTGGCGGCGGCCTGAATGGAGACCTGAAACATGGCACTACCATCCTCAGCAGTCACGAGGCTGGACCTCTCGCTCACGTTCAGCGAGTTTTCTCTGGCCGCCAATCGTCGCGGATTCATCGGACTGCGCGCGCTGCCGGCCGTCGGTGTGGCGCAGGACTCGGCGAAATTCCTCAAGATTCCCGTTGAGCAGTTGCTGAAACCGGTCGAAGACCTGAAACGCTCGGACAAGGCCGGATATAAGCGGGATGATTTCGAGTTCACCGAGGACAGCTACGCCACGGACGACTACGGTGCCGAGGAGGTCCTCGGCGACCGCTCATTGAAGCGATACTCGAGCCTGATTCGGGCGGAGCGCATCCACGCGATGCGCGCGATCTATCGCGTGCAGCAGGCTTATGAGCAGGCCTGCGCTAATGCGGTGTTTGACACTGCCACCTGGACGGGCGAGGCGTTGACCACGGACCTGGAGATACCCTGGACCACCGCGGCCAGCGCGAAGCCGATCGAAGATATTGACGGCGCGATCGACCAGGTCACGGCCAACATCGGCCGGCGTCCGAACGGGATCATCATCCCGTACAAAGCCGCTAAGGCGATGATGCGCACCGCGCAGATTACCGACTTGGTCAAGTACTCCGGCCACACCGATCCGACTCAACTGGTCGCCTCGGCGGTCGCTATCCTACAGTCGCTGTTTGATTTCGAAATAATCCTCATCCCGGACGGCGTGAAGAACACCGGCAAAGAGGGCGGTAGCGCGGCGTTCACACGGCACTGGGATCCCACGATGTGCATGGTGTGCAATGTCGCTCAGGACAATGGCGACCTTGAGGACCCGGAGCCGGGCATCGGCCGCACAATCATGTGGGAGGAGGAGAACGCCAGCATCCCCGGCGCCGGCGAAGCCGAGCTGCCGATCATCATGGATGAGTACCGGGAGGAGCACCGGCGCGGCTCGATCCTGCGCGCCCGCGCCGACTTCCAGGCGAAGATACTCTATCCGGAAGCCGGCCATCTGTTGACCGGCGTCACGGCGTAGGGATGAGCGCGCTGGATGACCAGATGTCGCTCTACGGCGCCCCGCTGCTGCGTGACACGCTCGGTCGCGGGGTGACGTACCATGCCGCGGACGGCTCCGCGGTGCCGCTGGCGGCTGCGGTGGTCGGACCCGAACGGGCGATCGAGACCACCAGCCAGCAGGGGGAGCGCCGCGTGGAGTACGAGCGCAGCGTCACGATCGACACCGACCCCGCGTTGTTGACCGGCGGCGTAGCTGATCCAGCTATCAACGCACAGGTCGAAGTCGAGGGCGTGCGCTACGCCATCGCGGCTGTGACGCGCCTGGCCGGCGGCCGGGCGCTGCTGCGTTGTATGCGGCGCGCGGCCGCCGAGGCCGCGCGGCGCGGGTACCGAGGCACGTAGGAGACACCGGTGTGTTGCACCTCGCGCAATGGTCCTCGGAGAGCGCGGCGATCGGCGGGATAGCGGTCACCGCAGTCGGCGCGCTGGCCGTCGTCTGCAAACGCCTGAGTCGCAACGGCCAGAGTCGCGACCAGAGTCACGACTGCCTCAAGCCGGTCGATTGCGCGCGCGAGTTCGGTCAGATCCGGCAATGGCAGGCGGATGCGGCCCGGCGCCTGGACGAGCTGCACGCCGAGATTCGCGAGTTGTTCAATGTGATGCGCAGTAAGAAATGACCCCAATTGGTCCGATCAGTCTGGCGCAGTCTCACCTCCGGCAGATGCTGGCCGATTGCCCCGCGTTTCGCACCTGGGCGTCGGCTGCCGACGTCACCGCCGCGCTGGCGCGCATCCACCAGGAGAGCCTACCGCCGCCGGCGGAGCACGCCTCCGAGCACACACTCGCGGAGCTGCACAACTATCGGCCGTATGCACTGATCTGGACCGCGGCCGAAAACGGCCTGCGGTTGCGGGCCGATGCGGCCAGTGCCGAGTACGAAGAGTCAGGGCGGCTGATGATCCAGTTGATCCAGGACGTGCCGGCCGATCTGGCCGCGGATCCGGCGGCGCTGGACATGGCGTTCAAGAATTCGGTCGGGCAAATCATGGCCGACCTCTGTGCGCATAGCGGCCAGGCCGGCTACCTGTGCATCCGCGAGCTGGGCCTTGCTTATGGCCCGTACCGCACGCATCCGGATGATCTGCCGAGCCTGGGAGACGCGATAGCGGTTGAGTTGATAGTCGACTGGGGTTAGGAGTCATCATGCCAACGAGCCAGTTCGCCACCGAGATTACCATGGGCAGCCTGCGTATCAGCAGCCGCGCCACACGGAGCCAGTCGGGTCTGATCACGCACGAGCTCACCAGTGACACGGGGTTGTTGGGCGGCCAGGCCGGGACACTGACGACGTATACGGACGAGTCCAACGGTGTGGCCACGCTGGGGGCAGATCACGGCATAACGCAGTCGAGCTCGGTCGACGTGTTCTGGCCGGGCGGGCTGCGTTACGGCATGACGGCCGCGACCGTATCGGGACCAGATGTGACGCTCAGCGGCGGATCCGGCGACGACCTGCCGTCCCAGGACACAGAGGTGATCGTCAGTCCGCGTACCGAGCTGGTCACGGCGTTCGCCGGCGATGACGTCGACGCGATCGCGGCGTGGTCTGATACGCGCATGCACCTGCTGTTCGCCGATTCGACCGACGCGGCGCTCTATGCGCGCGAGTTGGTCGCCGGCGAGGATTGGCATTGGATCACGGGCCGGGGTCTGGCGAACCCACTGGCGGGAATGGATGTCGCGAAACTGTTTGTGAGCGTGGGCGCCGCCACGCCGGGAGAACTGAAGTTGGGAGTACAGTACGACTCAACTCCAGCCTGATGAAACATGGTCCTGATCAAGTTTAGAAAATTCGGCAGCCCTGACCTGGCCGCGCGCGAACTCCGCCAGTACCTGCGCGAGGTCTGGCGCATGGCGGGTGAGCGGTGGCATCAGACCATGCGGCCGCAGCACTTCACGCGCGCTGGGGCGCGCAAGTACGGCTATCTGCCGCGGGCCGGCGAACGCGGCAACGAGCGGGGCAACTTCCGCAGCTCGTACACCGGCCGCAAGCTGCGCCGGTTCGGCCACACGAACCCTCTGGTCTATACAGGGCTGTCGATGGCGCTCACGCGGCCGCGTGACGTGCGGGCCACGGCCAAGGGGGTGCGAGTTGTCATGAACTCGCCGGGGTTCAACCGTCGCAATCCGCGCAGTCGGATCAACATGCGCGAGGAGCTGACCCGCGTCACGGAGGAAGAGGCCAATCTGTTGGCGCGGCTCATGGAAGAGCGACTCGTGCAGATGCTGGCCGGCTGCCGCGTCACAACAGTGGAGGGGTGAGAATAGGAGCGAGCCATGGACCGCTGGAACATCTACGGCGCATCACTGGGCAGCACGAAAATCGGTGCGATCACGCAGTGCGAGTACCGCACCGGTACCGAGACCGGGGGCGAACCGGTGTCGGGCAGTGTGCACCCGGTGACGCAATATATACTCGCCCAGAAGCCCGGCGCGAGCCTGACCACACTGGCGCTCTCGACCGCCCTGGGTGCGATCAGCCAGCTCGGCGTAGGGCTACACGATGCCCCGCTGGTGCTCTACTACATCAAACACGAACACGGCGGAGCGCGCGACGTCAGCGGCCACAAGTCGGTGACGTTCCGCGACGGGCTGTTGGTACCACGGCAACTGTCCTGCGCCCACGGAGCTGATGCCGACCTGTCGCTGGAGGCGTTCGCGACCTATGACGGCGTCAACGAGCCGCTGATCTTCAGCACGGCCGCGTTGCCGACGGGGTTCGATGACGCGCAGCGATACGGGCTAGGCCCGGTGCTGGTGGGTAACGTGCCGCTGACTGGTGTGCGGCAGGTGGATATCGACTTCGGCCTAACGGTCGAGCCCGAGGGCGGCAACGGCGAAGTGTGGGACCGGTTCGTCTCGGTGGTCGAGGCCAAGCCGGTCGTGACGTTGCGCGGTATCGACCTCAATTGGTTGGGCGCCACAACGTTTCCGCTGGGCGGCCGGATTGCGCTGCACACGAACACCTCCATATATTTCCGGCGGCGTGCCACAGGGGGCACGTACGTATCGGACGCCTCGGCCGCCCACGTGCGTGTCAGTTGCAGCGGACTCGCCTACGTTGAGCGCGGCGGCGGCGACGGCGGGAGTGCGGCCGAAAACACGCTGACTATGCCGCTGTTCCACGACGGCACAAACCTGCCGCTGGTCATCAACGCCGGCGTAATCGTCAGCTAGGAGGCTCGCATGGGTGCATTCTTATACTGGGCGCCCGGCGACCAACTGCCCGAGGGTCTAGAGCACCTAGACGGTCTGCGCTTGACCCAGGCGGGCGTTCTGCGGTCACCAGACGGCGCGAGCAAGCCTGGGGTTGTGCTGGCCGATGAAGCGCACCTGGCCGGCCAGCGCCTCGGGCTATACCCCGACGAGCAGACGTGGCGGCGTGTGCCGGGTTGCCAGGCCTGGGTCGGCTTCTATCGCGCGGCCCGGCCGACTCCAGCGGACCTGCAGCGCCCCACGCTGCTGGCGGGCCATGCGGTCCGGCTGGCCGACGGCCAGGAGTGGATCGCCCCGATCGCCCGCGGCTGCGTGGACGATGAGGCGGAGCTGCGTTGCTATGTCGCACTGCCGCGCCGCAGCGAGCTGGATGACGACGGCCGCTGGGTGCCGGGACCCGTCGCCGAGCGGTATGGCAAACTGTGGGAGTATGCGGTGCGCTTTTGGGACGCGTTTGTCGGCGCGAAACCACTGGCGACGACGCCCTCAGACGAATCCGGGGCCCCCACATCCCTGAGCCTCGAGTTTACGGAGCTGCACGAGGCCGCTACGGCCGCCCTGGCGGCCAACTATTGGGTGTCGGCGCCTGAGCTGGCACTGCTAGGCGCCCTAGACG
>JAGPES010000232.1 GCA_018057015.1 Pseudomonadales bacterium
GCCCAGGGGTACACGCGCGTGAGCGAGGCCGGCGCCGGCATGCTCGACGTGGTGCAGGACCGGCTCAGGCTGCGCGAGGAGAACCGCTCGCGGCTCACCGAGAGCCTGGAGACCGCGTTCCGGCTCGGGCGCGGCAAGCTCGCGGTCAATGTCGGCGAGCCCGCGCGCGAGCTGCGCTTCTCGAACATGCTGCACTGCGCCCGGTGCGACATCGCCTATGCCGAGGCCACGCCGGGCGCGTTCTCGTTCAACTCGCCGTTGGGCGCCTGCGAGACCTGCCGCGGTTTCGGGCGCTCGATCGGCATCGACTACCGCCTCGTGGTGCCCGATCCGGCGCTGAGCCTGCGCCAGGGTGCAATCAAGCCGTGGCAGACCGAGAGCTTCCGCGAGTGCCAGCAGGACCTGGAGCGCTACGCGAAGAAGCGCGCCATCCCGCTCGACATTCCCTGGCGCGATCTCACGCCGGAGCAGCGCAACTGGGTGATCGACGGCGAGGGCGGCTTCGACGACAAGGTCTGGTACGGCGCGCGACGCTACTTCGAGTACCTCGAATCGAAGAGCTACAAGATGCACATCCGCGTGCTGCTGTCGAAGTACCGCAGCTACGACCTGTGCAGCGCCTGCCACGGCGCGCGCCTGAAGCCGGACGCGCTGTTGTGGCGCATCGCGAGCGGCGCGCAGGGCGGCGAGCGCGGGCTGGATTTCCACGCATTCTCGAAGCTGCCGGTGAGCCGCGCGCTCGCCTTCGTCGACGACCTCGGGCTGCCCGAGGGCGACGACGAGGCCACCGCGATGGTGCTCGCGGAGATCCGCTCGCGCCTTCGCTTCCTGGTCGAGGTCGGCGTCGGCTATCTCGCGCTGGACCGCCAGTCGCGCACGCTCTCGGGCGGCGAGGTGCAGCGCATCAACCTGACCACCGCGCTCGGCAGCTCGCTGGTCAACACGCTTTTCGTGCTCGACGAGCCCAGTATCGGGCTGCACCCGCGCGACGTCGGGCGCGTGGTCACGGTGCTCGAGCGCCTGCGTGAAGCCGGCAACACGCTGCTGGTGGTAGAGCACGACCCGCAGATCATGCTGGCCGCGGACAGCCTGATCGACATGGGGCCGGGGCCGGGCAAGGCCGGCGGCGAGATCGTGTTCCACGGGCCGGCGCGCGGGATAGGCGCGGCGGCAGGTTCTCTCACCGGCGCCTACCTGCGCGGCGAACGACGCGTCGAGCGCGCGGCGCGGCGCACGGTGGACCCGGCAGGGCCGTGCATCGAGCTGCTCGGCGTCAGCGCGAACAACCTCAAGCACATCGACGTGCGCTTTCCGCTGGGCGCGCTGGTCTGCGTGACCGGCGTGAGCGGCTCGGGCAAGTCGACGCTGATCGGCGACGTGCTGTACCAGAGGGCGCGCCAGCAGCTCGGCCGGCCGCTCGAGGTGCCCGGGGCGCACCGCGAGCTGCGCGGGCTGGCGCAGCTCGCGGACGTGGTGTTCGTCGACCAGTCGCCGATCGGCAAGAGCGCGCGCTCCAACCCGGCGAGCTATGTCGGCGCCTGGGGCGCGATACGCAAGCTGTTCGCGCGCACGCCGCTCGCCGCCGAGCGCGGCTACACGCCCGGCACCTTCAGCTTCAATGCCGGCGACGGGCGCTGCCCGGCCTGCACCGGCAGCGGCTTCGAGCACGTCGAGATGCAGTTCCTGAGCGACGTGTACCTGCGCTGCCCGGAATGCGACGGCAAGCGTTTCCGTCCCGAGGTGCTGGAAGTGCGCCTCGAGGCGGGCTGCTCGATCGCCGAGGTGCTGGCGATGACGGTGAGCGAGGCGATCGCGCAATTCGCTGCGCACCCGGAGGTGATCGCGACGCTGGGGCCGCTGGTCGACGTCGGGCTCGACTACCTCGCGCTCGGGCAGCCGGTGCCGACGCTCTCGGGCGGCGAGGCGCAGCGCCTGAAGCTGGCCGGCCATCTCGCCGAGGCCGGGGCGCGGCGCAAGGGCGCGAAGGGCTCGCTGTTCGTGTTCGACGAGCCGACGACGGGGCTGCACTTCGAGGACATCGCCAGATTGCTGGGCGCCTTCGACAAGCTGCTGGCGGCAGGGCATTCGCTGCTGGTGATCGAGCACAACCTGGACCTGATCGATTGCGCCGACTGGTTGATCGAGCTCGGCCCCGAGGGCGGCGAGGCCGGTGGCGAGCTGGTGTTCTGTGGCGATCCGGATGCGATCGTCGCGGTGCCGGGCTGCCATACCGGGGTGGCGCTGGCCGACTACCGCAAGGCGCGCGGTCGCATGCCGCGCGGGCGCGGCAGGCAGGCGAAGCGTGAGCGTCGCGCGGCGACGATAGATATTCACCGCGCTCGCGAGCACAATCTCAAGGACATCGACCTCGCGATCCCGCGCGACGCCTTCACGGTGATCACCGGCATCAGCGGCAGCGGCAAGAGCACGGTGGCCTTCGACATCCTGTTCGCCGAGGGCCAGCGCCGTTACCTCGAGTCGCTGAACGCCTACGCGCGCCAGTTCGTGCAGCCCGCGGTGCGGCCCGACGTCGACTCGATCCGCGGCATCCCGCCCGCGGTGGCCGTCGAGCAGCGCACCAGCCGCGGCGGGCGCAAGAGCACGGTCGCGACCCTGACCGAGGTGCACCACTACCTGCGCCTGCTGTTCGTGAAGCTCGGCACGCAGTACTGCCCGGACTGCGACATCCCGATCGACGCGCAACCCGCGGAGGTCATCGTGGGGCGCGTGCTGCGCGAGTTCCGCGGCCGGCGCGTGCAGGTGCTGGCGCCGCTGGTGGCGGGGCGCAAGGGCTATTACACCGAGCTGGCGAAGGCCGCGGCCAGGCGCGGGCAGGCGCACCTGCGCGTGGACGGCGATATGCTCCCCACCGAGCCGTGGCCACGGCTCGACCGCTACAAGGAGCACTGGATCGAGTTGCCGCTGGCGGTGCTCGACGTGAGGGCGCGCGAGGAGCGCGCACTGCGCGAGGCGATCATGGAGGGGCTCGCGGCCGGCAACGGCACGGTGCAGGTGCTCGCGCTCGGCGGCGCGCGTGCCGGCGAGCTGCGGGGCTACTCGACGCGGCGGTCCTGCCCGCGCTGCGAGCGCAGCTTCGCCGAGCTCGACCCGCGGCTCTTCTCGTACAACTCCGCGCACGGCTGGTGCGCTTCGTGCTACGGCACGGGCCTCGCCATGGCGGGTTTCGACGCCGAGCAGACCGGCGAGGAGCACTTCTGGAACGACTGGTGGCAGGGGCAGGATCAGCCTTGCGGCACCTGCCATGGCCAGCGCCTGCGTCCCGAGGCGCTCGCGGTGCGGCTGTGGGGACGCGGACCCGCGGCCTACAACGCGATGACGGTGGACGCTGCCGGACACTGCTTCGGCACGCTGAAACTCGACGGGCGCGAGCGCGAGATCGCGCGCGACATCCTGCCCGAGCTGCGCTCGCGGCTGGGTTTCCTGCGCGAGGTGGGACTGGGCTATCTCGCGCTGGAGCGCGCGGCGCCGACACTCTCGGGCGGCGAGGCGCAGCGCATCCGCCTCGCCGCGCAGCTGGGATCGAACCTGCGCGGCGTGTGCTACATACTCGACGAGCCGACCATCGGCCTGCACCCGCGCGACAACACCATGCTGCTCCACACGCTCGACAAGCTGCGCGCCAAGGGCAACACCGTGGTGGTGGTGGAGCACGACGAGGAGACCATACGGCGCGCGGATTTCGTGGTCGATCTCGGGCCGGGCGCCGGGCGCTTCGGCGGCGAGGTGGTGGCCGCGGGCAATCTCGCCGCGTTGATGGCCTCGCCGCGCTCCGAGACCGCGCGCTTCCTGCGCGATCCGCTGCGCCACCCGCTGCGCGGCGCGCGGCGCGCGGTCACGGCCGCGGACCCGCACCTCGTGGTGCGCGGCGCCACGCTGCACAACCTGCAGCGGCTCGATACGGCGCTGCCGCTGGGGCGGCTGGTGTGCCTGAGCGGGGTGAGCGGCAGCGGCAAGAGCACGCTGATGCGCGAGGTGCTGGAGCCGAACCTGCGCGAACGCCTGGCGCCCAGCGCGAGGCGCGACTGGCAGGCCTGCGCAGCGATCGAGGGCGGGAAGTCGATCACGCGCGTGCTCGAGGTCGACCAGACCCCGATCGGCAAGACGCCGCGTTCCTGCCCGGCGACCTACGTCGGCATCTGGGATGCCATCCGCAAGCTCTATGCCGCGACCCCGGACGGGCGCGTGCGCGGCTTCAGCGCGGGCCGCTTCTCGTTCAACACCGCGGGGGGGCGCTGCGAGAGCTGCGAGGGGCAGGGACGGCAGAAGGTCGAGATGAGCTTCCTGCCCGACGTCACGGTGATCTGCGAGCAGTGCGGCGGCGCGCGCTTCAACGCCGAGACGCTGCAGGTGCGTTACCGTGACCGGCGCATCAGCGACGTGCTCGAGATGAGCGTCGCCGATGCGACCACTTTCTTCGCTGCTCATCCCGCGATCCGTCGCCCGCTGGACTTGCTGGTCGAGGTGGGGCTCGGCTACCTGCGTCTTGGGCAGGCCAGCCCCACGCTGAGCGGTGGCGAGGCGCAGCGCATCAAGCTGGTGACCGAACTCGCGCGCGTGCGGCCCGACGACGGCCGCCGTGGCGGCAGCCAGGGGCGGTCGCTGTACCTGCTCGACGAGCCGACCGTGGGGCTGCACATGGCGGACGTCGAGAAGCTGATCGGCGTGCTGCACCGCCTGGTCGACGGCGGCAACACCGTGCTGGTGATCGAGCACAATCTCGACGTGCTGGCCGAAGCGGACTGGATCGTCGACCTCGGTCCCGAGGGCGGCGCGGCCGGCGGGCGCATCGTGGCCGCCGGCACGCCGGAGCAGGTCGCGCGCGTGCGCGGCTCGCACACCGGGGCGGCGCTCGCGGCGTTCCTGCGCGAGCGCGGCACGCTCGACAGGCGACGGGGCCGGGCATGAGCGAGACGGTCTTGCGCGAAGCGTGGGAGCGCGAGTTGCGCGGGCGCCTTGCCTGCCTGCTGCGCTCGCTGGCCGACGGCGACGACGCGCCGCCGGCGCTGCGCTTCAAGGCCGAAGGCGTCGCCGAAGCGGGGCTGGCGCTGAATCTGGTGAGCGCGCAGGAGCTCGCCGCGCTGCTCGATGCGATCTACCGCGAGGGCTGCGGCGCCGCGATCGGCGAACGCTTCGGGTACCCGGCCGCGGCATGCATCGATGCCGCGCGCACGCGGGTGACGCTGCCGTTCGCCATGCGGCGCGCGCCGGTCTACCCGGGGCGTGCCGAGGCGGAGTCCTGAGCGTGCTGCTTAGCGGCTTCCCGCCCGTGGCGCGCCGCGATGCGCGCGTGCTGATACTCGGCTCGATGCCGAGCGGGGCCTCGCTGGCGGAAGGGTTCTATTACGCGCACCCGGCCAACGCGTTCTGGTGGCTGCTGGCCGGGGCGCTCGGTCGCGCGGTGCCCGAGGGCGTGGCAGCCAGGCGGCGCCTGCTGTTCGAGCACCACATCGCGCTGTGGGACGTGGTGCACCGCTGCCGCCGCCGCGGCAGCCTCGATGCGGCGATCGAGCGTGACTCGGTCGAGGCCAACGACCTGTGCGCCTTCCTGCAGGACCATCCCGACATCACGCAGGTGTTCTTCAACGGGGGTGCCGCGGAGCAACTGTTCCGTCGTCATCAGCGCGTTGCTGTGCAACGCTGCTGCCCCCAGCTGGGTTTCCTGCGGCTGCCGTCCAGCAGCCCGGCCAACGCCTCGTGGTCGCGTGCGCGCAAGCTGGCCGCGTGGGGCGATGCTTTGGGTTCGGCTCTTGTGGGTCCGGCTCCTGTGGGTCCGAATTTATT
>JAGPES010000233.1 GCA_018057015.1 Pseudomonadales bacterium
TTCCGTGCGGCGATCGTTGTCGGACCTGGTGCCGAACAGGCCGCCGACCACCGGCAGCTTGTGCAGCACCGGGATCCCCGAGCTGCCGGTCGTCTTGTTGCTCTGGATCAGGCCGCCGAGAATGATGGTGTCGCCGCTCTGGATGGCCACCGTGCTCTTGATCGATCGCTGCAGGAAGGAGCGCTGCCCGGTCGCGGCGTCGATGCTGCCGACGTCGGTGACTTCCTGGGAGATGTCCATCACGACGAGGCCGCTGTCGTTCACGCGCGGCGTCACGCTCAGCTTCACGCCGGTGTCCTTGTAGGTGATGTTCTCGGTCACGGTGCCGCCGTCGGTGGCGCTGGTACCCGAGAGCACCGGCTGCTGGTCGCCGACCACGATGTCCGCGGTCTGGTTGTCGAGCACCAGCACCGAGGGCGAGGACAGGACCTGGATCTGCGAGGTCTCGTCGAGCGCGTTGATCACCGCGCGCCAGTCGCCGCCGTTGTCGGACAGCAGATAGGAGAAGCCCCCCAGCACGGAATTGACACCCGCGGGCGCAAAATCGAGCGTCCCGACCCCGTTCACGCTGCTGTTGCTGTGCTGGAAGTACCACTCGACGCCGTACTCCAGCGCGTCGTTGAGCGCGACCTCCCAGATCGACACCTCGACCAGCACCTGTGCCGGCATCACGTCGACCTTCCTCAGCGCGTTGTCGATTTCCCGCCAGACCTGCGGCGTGGCCATCACCAGCAGCGTGTTGTTGGTCTCGTCGGCCACCACGCGCGGCACTTTCAGGTCGGCACCATCGCCCGACTCCGCGCCGGCGAAGCTCCCGGCACCCATTGGCTCCGGCGCGGGGGACGTGGGCGTCTCCGGCGTTTCCATCTGGCCACGCGCCGTGGCCCTGCCGCCGCCGGGCGCCGTCTTGCCGGCGGTCTTGCGCGCCTTCGGCTGCACCGTGCCCATGGTGCCGCCGAACATCTGCGTCAGCATCGAGGCGAGTTGCGTCGCCTCGCCGTTGTTGACGTTGTAGACGTAGAGCCTGCGGCTCGCACTCTCGCCGTCGCGCACCGTGAACTGGTCGAGGCGCTCGATCCAGGTCCTGGCGGTCTCCAGGTAGTGCGCGCGCGAGGTGATCACCAGCACGTTGTTGATCTCGTCCAGCGGCACCAGTTTCACCACGCCGGCCAGCGGGCTCAGTTCCTCGCCGCCGAGCAATTCATTGAAGCGCTCGACGACCGCGGACGCGTCGGTGTTGAATATCTCGTAGATGCCGAAGGACATGCCCTTCATCACGTCGATGTCGAAGGTCGCGAGCGTGCGCACGATGTTGTCCATCTGCGGGGCCGGCGCCGCGAGCATCAGCAGGTTGCGCACCGGATCGGCCAGCAGGATGTTCTTTTCCGCGCCCAGCGGCTTGAGGATCTTCTTCGCTTCCGCCACCGAGATGTACTGCAGCGGCACGATGCGCGTGTCGTAGCCGCTGGTTCCGGCCGCGGCCCTGCCGACGCGCACGGGCGTCGTGCTCTGCAGCGTCTCGGGCGAGCCCAGCCGGTAGATGCCGTCCTGGGAGCGCACCATCACGATGCCGCGGTTCGCGAGCAGCGATTCGAGCAGGGCGATCAGCGCATCCTCGGAAACCGGGCTGCTGGAGCTCAGCGTGATGTTGCCCTTGATCTCGCCCTCGATGGTGTAGGGCACGCGCAGGTTGTCGCCCAGTATCACCTTGACCACCTCGGCGATCGGTGCGTCGCGGAAGTTCACCTCGACCTTGCCGTCACCGAGCCGGATGACCGGCGCCGGGCCCGCGGCATCACGCACCATCTGCTGGCTGCCCGCATACTCGTACACGGTGCGGTCGCGCTCGGGCTCGGCAGGCTTCGCCACGTCCCCCGGATCGACTGCCGGTTCCTTGACGGACGCGAATATCCGGCCCTGCCCCGCGGGTTGCTGCACGGTCGTCATCGTGCTGCAGGCAACGAGCACGCCCAGCGATGCCGCCAGCAGTGTCCTGCGCAGCCACTCGGGGCGAACCCGTCGCGCTTTGGTCAATGATCCTGATTCCATCATCTGTCCAGACAAAGTCCTGTTGCGCTCCTGCAGAGCATGGCCCACGTCATTTCCGGGCACGGATCACTCCATGCGCCGGATTTCGATGAATTCGGTCCGATCCACGGGGACAGGGAGGTTCACTTCGGAGGTGGCATTGCCGAGCAGCACGCCTTCGCCGCTGATGCGTCTGACCTCGAGGCCGCGAATTGTCTCACCTTCACGCAGCACGTGCACGCTGCCGCCGTCACTCAGCAGCACCTGCCTCTGGGCACCCCTGACGAGCACGCCGAGGTACACCAGCCCCTCGGGGCCGCCGCCTCCCGCGGCACCTGCCGTTGCCTGCTCTCCCGGCTGCACGGGGGCGCGCTCGGGCCAGAACAGTGGCCGATCCAGTATCGCGGGATAGTCGCCGCCCGAGACGCGCGGGATAACGCCGGTATCGGGGATCGTGATGTCGAGCGGCTTCACCTCGCCATGCCCCGCCGAGCGGCCTGCGATGAGCCAGGACACGGCTGTCAGCAGGAGAACCACGGCAATCGCGCCGAGCAGCACGCGTGTCGTGATCGCCGTGCGGTCCTGCAACTGGTTCATTGTCCCTGCTTCCCGGCAACGGGAGTGTACGCGACGACGGCAATCTGCACCTGCACGGACTGCGGCATTGCCTGCGGCTGTTGCCCTGCGCGCATCCGGCCCTGCAGCAACGGCTTGATGTCCAGTTCCTCGATCACCAGCAGCGGCCGGCCGGACTCGATCTCGTGCAGTGCCGCGGCGACGGCCTCCAGCGCACCGGTGAAAGTCACCTTGACCCCCGAACCCTGGAAGTCGTCGCCGGGCAGGTTGTACGCGGCAACCGTTTTCACGTCCGCCCCGCTCCTGTCCAGGATCTCGGTCAACCGTTTCTGGACATCGAGCGCGATCTGCGCCGGCGGAACGTCGAGCGAGTAGACCAGCGACGCGAGATCATCGTCCTTGAAGCGCCTGGCCGCCTCGCGGATGTGATCGCGCGAAACCTCCAGTCGCGTCAGCCGCTCGAGCACCTGGCGGTCGCGCTCGATCTCGGCATCGTAGTCCCGGTGCCTGGCCATGACCGGCCCGAACAGCACGCTCGACAAGGCCAGCGCCAGTGCGAGGGCAGCGCCCCAGGCCGTCAGCCTGCGATAGTCCGTCAACATGCCGCCCATCACCTGTCGCTCGCCCCGGCCAGCGTCGCGCCGATGCTGAACTGGTCCAGCCCGGTGCGCGGATTGCGGCTGACGGTGGACTCGAACTTGGCGTCGTCCAGCAAAAACGAATCGTTCAGGATGTCGATCAGGCCGACGACGTTGCTGCCCTGCCCGCTGAGCCGCACACGCCCCTTCGACACCGCCAGCTGCGTGAGGTAGATCCCGCTGGGAATGCGGACGCTCAACTCCTCGACCAGGACCACCATGCGCGGGGACTGCATCCGGCGCTCGACGATATAGGCGAGCGAGCGACCGTCGGTCTCCAGCGTGTTCTTTTCGCGCACCAGCTCGCCGACGCTCTGCTGCAGACCGCGGATGGCGGCCTTCTGCTCCACGATCACGGCCCGCTTGGCGAGCAGCGGGGTGACGACCAGCAGCACGAGGCAGCACGCCAGCGCGAGCAGCAGCCAGAAATTCAGGTTCGGCCGGAACCGGGTCGGGCGGCTGCCCAGCAGGTTGGCCGCCGGTCCGAGATCCGCCGTCGTGAGCCTGTCGATATCCCTGGCGCAGAGACGACTCATCTCGCGCAGCAGGGGTTCCACCCGCGACCTGGGCGCGGCGAGCAGCTCGACCCGGATCCTGCGGTTGGCCGGATCGCGCTCGCGCACGATGACGTCGTAGTACAGTTCCGCCTCGCTGAAGGGGGTGAGGCGATTCAGCTGGTAGGCGACGCTCTGGCGCAGGTTGGACTCGAGCTGTATCGGCAGTTCGAGGCGATGACGCAGCAGCGAGGAAGGCTCGAGCAGCAGCTCGAGCACGAGCCCGCCGGTGCCGCGGCTTTCCATTTCCTCGAGCTGTCCCGCCAGGTACGCCGAGGCATGCTGGTCCAGCGTGCGCCGGTCGAGGACGGCGATCTCGTTGCTGCGTCCGTCCTTGTCCGCGATCAGCACGCACTGATCGCCGCGGCACGCGATCTCCACGCGCGCGGGCTGGCGCACGAACAGCAGCTTCACGCCATCGGGCACGCTGCGGGTCAGCTCCCGCCACCACGCGCGGAGAATCCCGAGAACGTCGACGCCGAACAACGTCCACTTGTCAGCCAGGCTGAAATCCACTGTCACGCTTCCCTAGGGTTCGCCGTCAACATCGAGTGGCGGAAACTCGTTCCATTGAATTATACGGTATGGAGATGGCGCGGGGCCGGCTGCCAGCATTTCGAATCCCGGCTGAGGCGGCGCGACCAGCCCGTCGAAGGCCGCGGTGACCTCGATCGCCTGGTGGCGTTTCAGGCCCGTGCCCCCGGAACCCCGCACCAGCACGCGGTATGCGCCCGAGCGCGCGGCGGCGAAGAAGCTGCTCTCCAGCGCCATCGCATCGGCCACGGCCTGGTCTTCCTGCATGGCCGCCAGGTCCTGCTCGCTGAACCTGCCTTCCGTGTCGAGCATCATCACGAGCCCGGGATCGGCGAAGCGCGCATCGATGCCGGCGCTGGTGGACGCCACCGAAACATAGGGCCGCAACCAGTCGACCAGTCCCTGCGTGAAGCCCAGCACCAGCCCGAGCTCGTCCACGCTGAGCAGCGGCGCGTTGCGCGGACCGTAAGCCAGCCCCGCGCCGGCATACTCCGCAGCTTCCGCGCCGTTCTCCGTCACGACGTCGTCGCCGTCGCGCCAGTCAGCGAGCGCGTTCACCAGCGCGTCGACGTCGTCGACACCGTCGGGGTAATTGCCGATCAGCGCTTTCAGCATTTCCGACGGCGCGGCGTTCAGGCTGACGTAGGCCTCCTCGGGCACGAAGCGGTAGTCGACCGACGACTTGCCGAGCGGGAGCGAAAGCGGCCAACCCTCGAGGCTGGTCAGCCCCTCGGGCGAGGCGGTGCCGGCCAGCGCCAGGTAATTCAGCACGGCGGTGGCCCCCGCGCGCAGCCGGATGCGTTCGACCATGTCGCCGACGATACGGTTCTCGACGCGGATCTCGTTGCTGAACGCGCCGAGCAGGAAGGTCAGCAGCGTGAGGATCCACAGCACGAGCACGAGCACCGCGCCGCGCTGTCCGCCCCGCCCGTTGCACGGCGTGCGCGCCGTGCTCACCCGGCCCCCACGCGCATCACCACCGGCGGCATGGCATGCCGCCCGCCCGTGAAGCGGATGTGCACCAGCTGCGGGAAGCCCGTGCGTCCGATCCAGCTGTCGCTCCAGCCGGTCTCCTGGCCGGACTCATCGGTGGCGCCGTAGTAGAGAAAACCGACCCGCAGCTCCTCGCTGATCAGCGAGGCCTCGGCCACCTCCGGGTCCATCTCCTCGGGCACGTAGGGCACGAAGCTGCCCCAGACGCCGGGGCTCCCGTCATCCGCGGAGAACAGCTCGATGACATAGAGCTCGCTGCCCGCCGACATGGACAGCGGCGCAACGTAGCGCAGCGACGAGCCCGTGCCGGAAAACGAGAACTCGGTGCGATCCGGCAATACCAGGATGACCGGCGAGACCTGGAACAGGTGACGATGCAGGACGTTGAGCAGCTGCCGCGCGCCTTCGACGCGCTGCAGGTGATC
>JAGPES010000234.1 GCA_018057015.1 Pseudomonadales bacterium
CGCGACAGCGAGAACTCGGGCTTCAAGCTGCACATCAGCATGGGGCCGCCGCTGTGAGCGCGCGCGGGATCCCGCTCGTCCTGCTGCGCGTGCTGCTGTGGGGCATCACCGCGGCGATCGTGCTGGCGCTGGGGCTCGGCGCCACCGCGCGCGGCACGGCGCTGCTGGCGCGCACGCTGTCACTGGTGGAACCCCGCCTCGTGCTCGCGCACCGCGACGGCAACCTGCTGGAGGCAGGCTTCGAGCGCATCGCCTGGCACGACGCCGGTCTCGCGGTGCAGCTGCGCGATATCGCGTGGACGCTGTCGCCGCGCTGCCTGCTCACCGACACGCTGTGCTTCGAGCAGCTCACGATCGCCACGCTGGACATCGACATCGGACCGCCGTCGGGCAAGTCGAGCCCGCTGGCGCTGGCGCCGGTGATGCTGCCGCTGCCGCTGAGCGTCGCGCACGGCACGCTCGCCACCCTCGGCGTGCGGCGCGGCGCCGAAACCCTGCTCACGCTGCAGGACATCGCGCTCGGCGGCGAGCTGCGCGGCAGCCGCATCGAGCTGCAGCGCCTGGATGCGCGCGTGGGCGAGCTGGCCGCCACGCTGTCGGGCAGCGTCGACCTGCGCGCGCAACTGCCGCTCGATGTCTCGGGGCGCCTGCGCCGGGGCCCCGGGGACCACGCCGACATCCGCGCCAGCGGGGATCTCGCGCACCTCGCATTCAGCGCCCGCAGCGGCGGGCGTTATGCGCTGGACGTCGAGGGCCGGCTCGATGCGCTGGCGCGCCCGCTCGCGCTCACGCTGACGGCGCGCAGCCGCGAAGCGCTGCTGCTGCGCCCGCAACAGCCCGGTCTTGCCGCGCTGCACGAGGCCACGCTGACCCTCGAGGGCACCCTCGCCGCGCTGCGCGCCACGCTCGCGGCGCGGCTCGAGTCCGCGGCGCTGGGCACCAACGCCGTCACCGCTGCCGCGACGTGGGTGCCCGGGCGCGTCGACGTCGGCAGCTTCGCGCTGGAGGGCGACGCCGGTCGGCTGGACGCCAGCGGCCATCTCGAGACCGGCGCCGGGCGGCGCTGGGCGGTGCAGGCGCGGGCCACGGACTTCTGTCCCACCGGCTGGACACCGGCGCTGCGCTGCGCCATGAGCGGCACCGCCACGCTGGACGGCGCCCTCGGCGCGCCCCTGCAGCTCGCCGTCGAGGGCGCGCTCCAGGGGAGCGTCAACGACCACCCCGCGCGCATCGCCGGGCGCGTGGCGGCGCTGCCCGACGGACGCTGGCAAGTCGAGGAACTGCGACTGGCGAGCGGCGCGAACACGCTCGCGCTCGACGGCAGCGTCGGCGAGCGGATCGCGCTCGACGCCACGCTGGTGATCGCCACGCTCGCCGACACCATCGCCACCGCCGCCGGCACGGGCGGCGGCAGCTTCAGCGTGCGCGGAAGCCGCGCGGACCCGCAGCTCCGGGGCGCGCTGCGACTGCGCGACGCCGCGTGGAACGGCATCGAGGCCGGCTCGCTGGTGCTGGAGGCGGACTGGCGGGGACTCGCGCACGCGGACAACAGCGTGCGGCTCTCGCTCGGCGAGGCGCGCTGGCAGGACATCGCCGGCATCACCCTCGATGCCTCGCTCGCGGGCTCGGGGCCGGCGCACCGCATCGCGCTCGAGGCGCGCGCGGCGGACGCGGCGCTCGGGCTCGACTGCTCGGGCGCCCTTGCCATCGCGGACGGCTGGCGCGGCGAGTGCCGGCGACTGGATGTCGCGCCGAGCGCCACGCAAACGCCGTGGCGCGGCGATCGCACGCTCAGGCTGGCGTGGCAGCGCAAGGACGGCGAGCTGCGCATCGAGCCGTTCTGCCTCGGGCGCGACAGCGCCGCGCTGTGCAGCACGCGCACCGCGATCTTCGCGCCGGGGCGCATGGCCGGCATCGCGATCGAGGGAAGCGACATCCCGTTTGCGTGGCTGCGCCCCTGGCTGCCTGCGGGCGTGGAGGCCGACGGGAACTTCGACCTGCACGTCGCGGCCGACAAGGCCGCCGAGCGCAACCCGCGCATCGAGGCGCGCGCCAGCGCCGGCGCGATGACGCTGACGGCGCTCGCCGCCGGCGAGCCGCTCGTCTTCGCGCTGAGCGGCGCGAGCGCGTCGCTGGGCACCGCTGGCGCCGGCATCGCGCTCGACTGGCGACTGCTGCTCACCGGCGGCGCACGCTTCGACGGCGAGGTGCTGCTGCAGCGGGGCAGCGGGGCGCTGTCGGGCACGATGGCGCTGCGCGAGCTCGACCTCGCGCCGTTCGCGATGCTCTCGCCCGGCGTGGTCGCGGCGGCGGGCACGCTCGGCGGCGACGTCCGCCTCGAAGGCAGCCTGCGCGAACCGCGCGCCTCCGGCGTGCTGAGCCTGCGCGGCGGGATGCTGGGCCACGAGCAGCTGCCGCAGCCGGTCGAGGACGTCATGCTCGACGTGGAGTTCACCGGCGCCGAGGCGCGGATCGCGGGCCGCTTCGCCACGGCCGCCGGCGCGGGCACTCTCGAGGGCACCGCGCGCTTCGCCGACGCCGGCTGGAGCGCCGACCTTGGCCTGCAATCCGCCGGCCTGCAGCTCGCGCCGCTGCGCGACAGCACGCTCACGGTGGTGCCAGAGCTGCGCGTGCGGCTCGACGCGCAGCACGCCGCGATCAGCGGAGAACTGTTCATACCGCGAGCCGACATCCGCCTCGACCAGCTGCCCGCGAGCGCCATCAGCGTGTCGCCCGACGCCGTCATCGTGGGCGAGGAACCGGCGACGGCTCCGTTCGACTACAGCGCGGACCTGAAGGTGCGACTCGGCGACAAGGTGCGACTGCGCGGCATGGGCGTGGACGCGCGGCTCGAGGGCGCCCTCGAGGTCGTGCGCGACATCGGCGAGCGCAGACCGCGCGGACGCGGCGAGATCCAGATCGCCGACGGTCGCTACACCGCCTACGGCCAGCGCCTGGAAGTGACCGAGGGCGTGGTGCGTTTTCGCGGCCCGCTCGACCGCCCGGAACTGCGCCTTACCGCCGTGCGTCGCATCGAGGACGAGAACATACAGGTCGGCGTGCGCGTGCGCGGCTACCTGCGCGATCCCCAGCTCAGCACCTTCTCGCGCCCCGCGATGGAGGAGAGCCGCGCCCTGCACTACCTGCTCACGGGCCGCGCGCCCGCTGCCGGCGGCAACTCGGACCTGGTGGTAACGAGCATGCTGATGCAGCTCGGCGTGGCGGGCGCGAGCGGGGTCACCGGCAACGTGCTGCAGGGCTTCGGCATCCAGGACTTCCAGCTTTCCACGCGCGAGGTCGAGGGCGGCACCGAGGTGCACCTGAGCGGCTACGTGCTGCCCGACCTCTACCTGCGCTACGGCGTCTCGACGTTCGACAAGGTCAACACCTTCAGGCTGCGCTACCGCCTGCGTCGTTCGTTCTATGTCGAGGCGGTCTCCGGCATCGAGAACGCGGTGGACTTCCTGTATTCTTTCGAGCGCTGAGACGCACGCCACGCCGGCACCGCGACGTGCCGCGCGCGGGCGACAAGGAGAACGCAGCATCATGAGCATCAGTGCCCGTTTCGAGGTGACGTTTTCGCGCTTCCTCGCGCCCGGGGGCACGGTCGAACAGGAGCTGCCGGCCTTCGCCCGCGAGCGCGGCACGGTGCTGCGCCTGTATCACGCCATGATGCTCACGCGCACCTTCGACACGAAGGCGGTGGCGCTGCAGCGCACCGGGCGCCTGGGCACCTACGCCTCCTCGCTGGGGCAGGAAGCGGTCGCGGTCGGCGCGGGCGACGCGATGCAGGCCGGCGACGTGCTGGTGCCCTCGTTTCGCGAGCACGGCGCGCAATGGCTGCGCGGCGTCACCCTGCCCGAGATGCTGCAGTTCTGGGGCGGCGACGAGCGCGGCTCGTGCTTCGCGGCGCAGCCGCGAGATTTCCCGGTATCGATCACGGTGGGCGCGCACGCGACGCACGCGGTCGGCGTGGCGCACGCGATGCGCTACTGCGGCGAGGCCAACGCCGTGGTCTGCGTGTTCGGCGACGGCGCCACCTCCAAGGGCGACGTGTACGAGGCGATGAACATCGCCGGCGCGTGGCGCTCCCCGGTGGTGTTCGTGGTCAACAACAACCAATGGGCCATCTCGGTGCCGCGCGCGGCGCAGAGCGCCGCCGCGACGCTGGCGCAGAAAGCCATCGCCGCCGGCATCGGCGGCGAGCAGGTCGACGGCAACGACGTGATCGCGGTGCGCCACGCCGTCGCCGCGGCGCTGGAGCGCGCGCGTGCCGGCGGCGGCGCGCACCTGGTGGAGTGCCTGTCGTACCGCCTCGGCGACCACACCACGGCCGACGACGCCAGCCGCTACCGCGACGACGCCGAGGTGAGCCCGCACTGGAAGGAGGATCCGCTCCTGCGCCTGCGCACTTACATGACTGCCGCGTGGAACTGGGCGCGCGAGGACGAGGAAGCCCTGCAGCACGCCTGCAGCCGCGAGGTCGAGGAGGCCGCCGCGGCCTGGCTGGCGATTCGCGCGCAAGCGCCACGCGCGATGTTCGATCATCTCTACGCGCGCCTGCCGGTGGCGCTGGATCCGCAGCTCGCCGCACTGCAGCGCCACGCCGGCGCCACCGACGCGCATGGCTGAGCTCACGCTGGTCGAGGCGGTGAACCGCGCGCTGGCGCGCGCGCTGCAGGACGACCCCGCGGTCATCGTGCTCGGCGAGGACGTGGGCCGCGACGGCGGCGTGTTCCGCGCCACCGACGGCCTGGTCGAACGCTTCGGCGCCGCGCGCGTGCTGGACACGCCGGTCGCCGAGGCCGCCATCGCGGGCGTCGCGGTCGGCATGGCAGCCTACGGCCTCAGGCCCGTCGCCGAGATCCAGTTCGCCGGTTTCATGTACAGCACGCTCGACCAGATGGTGAACCACGCCAGCCGGCTGCGTAACCGCACGCGCGGGCGCCTTTCGTGCCCGCTGGTGCTGCGCGCGCCCTTCGGCGGCGGCATCCACGCGCCCGAGCACCACTCCGAGAGTCCCGAGGCGATGTTCGCGCACATCCCCGGGCTGCGCGTCGTGATCCCGTCCTCGCCGGCGCGCGCCTACGGACTGCTGCTCGCCGCCATCCGCGATCCCGACCCGGTGGTGTTCCTCGAGCCCAAGCGCAGCTACCGCGCCTGCCGCGAGGAGGTCGCCGACGACGGCGTCGCGCTGGCGCTGGACACCTGCTTCACGTTGCGCGCGGGCAGCGACCTCACGCTGCTCAGCTGGGGCGCGATGCTCGCGGAGACCCTGGCCGCCGCCGACACGCTTGCCGCCGAGGGCGTGGCCGCCGAGGTCATCGACGTCGCCACGCTCAAGCCGCTGGACGCCGACACCATCGCGGCCTCGGTGACGCGCACCGGCCGCGCCGTGATCGTGCACGAGGCCGCGCTCAGCGGCGGCTTCGGCGCCGAGATCGCCGCGCGGCTGGCCGAGCGCTGCCTGTTCGAGCTGCGGGCGCCGGTGCTGCGCGTGGCCGGCTACGACACCGTGATGCCGCTGCCGAAACTGGAACAGCACTACATGCCCTCGCGGGAACGCATCCTGGAGGCCGCGCGCGAGGTCAGGCGATACCCATGAGCGACACTGGATTCCGGCTCCCCGATCTCGGCGAGGGCCTGCGCGACGCCGAGATCGTGCAGTGGCACGTGGCGCCGGGCGATCACGTGGTCGCCGACCAGCCGCTGGTCTCGGTGGAAACCGACAAGGCCGTG
>JAGPES010000006.1 GCA_018057015.1 Pseudomonadales bacterium
GTGCCGTTCTTCATGACCGCGCGGAAGGGCGTGCGCCGCGACGGCTCCAACCCCGTGATGCTATACGGCTACGGCGGCTTCTCGGTGAGCACGTTGCCCGCCTACCGCGCGGACGTCCCGGCCTGGCTGGAACTGGGCGGCGTCTGGGTCACGACGAACCTGCGCGGCGGCGCCGAATACGGCGAGGCCTGGCACCGCGCCGGCGTACGCGACAACAAGCAGCGCGTGTTCGACGATTTCATCGCGGTCGCGGAGCACCTGGTGCGCGAGAACCTCACCGCGCCGGCCCGACTCGGCATGATGGGTGGTTCCAACGGCGGCCTGCTGGTCGCGGCCGTCGCCAACCAGCGACCCGATCTCTTCGCCGCCGCGCTGCCCGCGGTGGGCGTGCTCGACATGTTGCGCTACGACCGCTTCACCGGCGGCAAGCTCTGGGTCGAGGAATATGGTTCGGCGGGCGATGCGTCGCAGTTCCCGTTCCTGCTCGCCTACTCGCCGTTGCACAACCTCGAGCCCGACACCTGCTACCCCGCCACGCTGGTCACCACCGCCGACCACGACGACCGCGTGGTGCCGAGCCACTCGTACAAGTACACCGCCGCGCTGCAGGCCGCGCAGGGCTGCGCGCGCGCGGCGCTGATCCGCGTCGAGGTCGCCGGTTCGCACAACTACCGACCCACCGACAGGCTGATCGCCGAGCGCGCGGACCAGTGGGCATTCGCGGCCGAGGCGCTGGGAGTCCGCACGCCCTGAACACCGGCAAACGCCCCGATGCGGCGCCTCGCGGCGCGCGCATTGACACCCGCCGCGGGGGTGGGCTTCAGGCGCATGCTGCTGCTCGCCATGGATCCGCCCGCACACCGGCGCCACCGCAATATCGTCGCCGGCGCTCGCGCGCCGGCGGCGTGACGATCCGCGGTCTCCCTGCCTCAGACTGGCACGGGTCCCGCTCCCGCGAGATAGGTGTGGATCTCCGCGATCCTCTGCGCGTCCTCTGGCCTGGCCTGCTTCTCGTAATCGCGCGTCGAGGAGCTGCGACGCGCTGGCGGCAGGCCGAGCAATTGCCGCAGGCGCGACACCGTCGAATCGATGCCGTGCGCCATGATGTCCTCGTAGCTCAGGCAGAGGCCCGTGCCGGAGCGGAATCGCGTTTCGAAAATCTCGCGCCATTGCGTCAGTTGCGCCGCGGCATTCAGGACGGCAGAGGTCTCGACCACCATGTGGGGGTTGCCCAGTTCCTCCACCTTCCGTTCCTGCTCGGTGTATCGCGAAAAAACATTGCTCTTCAGGCTGCGCACGTAGGAATAGGCCTGTGCCACCACGTCACGTCGCTCCAGCCAGATCACCGCGTCGAACCCGAGCTCCATCAGGTCGAAATGCTGTTCCCTGTCCATGCGAAGTACCTGATCGAGTTGCGCCTTCAGACCGAACACCCCGTTGGGCGTCGTCGAACCGCGGAGGACAAGATCGATGTAATGCCCCCTGTCGAAAGGTCTGCCCAGCCGACCCAGAACGCTGGTGATATAAACCGGGCTGAACCACTCGTAGGGGTGGCCCAGTTCGCCCTCGCTCCTGAGCTCATGGGCCAGCCAGTTGGAGCCCGTGCGGGGTGTCGACAGGAGCAGAAATTTCTTGCGCACCTCCGTGCGCGGGGACGCAGCCGCTCGCGCAAGGAAGGAATCGACGTAGCTTGCGACCCGGTCCTCGGTCGCCTTGCGGCCGAGCACCCGGATGTCCAGCTGTGCCATGAGCAGTTACCTCGTTCTACCGTCGCGCAACGCCCCAACCGCCGCCCAGGTGGACACGCAGTAGGGTACGACGTAGGTGAGTGCGACCCGCGCCAGGGTCGGCGCGTCGATGTCGAGCGCGAGCAGCCTGTCGCCCTGGTTGACGAGCGTGAGTACCGTGCCCACCACCAGCGCGACGCGCAGGCTGCGCGCGACGATGCCGGGCTGAGCGGCAATGGCGAGCCAGCCCTTCAGCGCACTCGTGCCCGCGTCACCCCGCCTCGCACGCTGCGCCGCAGCGAGCGCGGCGCACTTCCTGATCACAGTGCCGGCTTCGCGTCCGCCGGCCAGTCGACCACGACCGCGCCGCGCAGCTCGCCGACGGCAAAACCTGTCGCAGCATCGGCGGGATACTGCGCGTGCAGCGCCTGGCGCACCGGCTCGGCAAGGTTGTCGCCATGGCAAGCCAGGCAGGGCGGCTGCATCACGATCGCCGTCATGTAACGCGCGCCGCCGTCCGCCGCGGGCGCGAAGTGCTCCAGCTGTGCGGGCGCTGCGCCCGCGCGCAGCCGCTGCGCGAACAGCTCCAGCACGCCCCGGCTCGCAGCGTCCGGCGCATTGGCCGGATTGCGCAGCCTGAGCGCCGTGCGCGATACCCGCACGCCGGCCGCGATTCCCGCCTCGGCGGCAATGGCGGGCGCGCGCGTCCGGCACACCGCGATCGCGCCCTCGGGCCCGGCACTCGCCATGGCCTGCATCAAGTCCTCCTTGAGGGCCGTCTGCATACCCAGCGCGACATCGCGCGACAACGCCAGGCGCGGATCGTCGGCGCCAGCAACGCTGCCGGCCGCCGCCACACCGAGCAGCGTGAATAAGACCACTGTCGCACGCATGGGCACTCTCCCCCCGATTGGGTCTAATATCTTGCTAGTTTACCGCGATCGCGCGATTGCAGCGCCATCGCGGCGACATTAGATTGGCTCCACCGTAAAGACACAGGGATGCCCGCGCATGACGGCTAGCGCAATCCACAACCAGGTCCAGTCGCCTGTTGCCGACGCCCGGGAGATGGGTCGCCACGCCGAAAGCGCGGCCACCATGCTGAAGTGCCTGGCCAACCCGCACCGGTTGATGATCCTCTGCACCCTGTGCGAAGGCGAATTGTCGGTGGGCGCTCTCAACGCGCGCATCGCGCTGTCCCAGTCGGCGCTGTCGCAGCACCTGGCAGTGCTGCGCGCGGAGAACCTGGTCGACACGCGACGCGAGGCGCAGACCATCTACTACAGCGTGCGCCCCGGGCCGGCGCTCGACGTCATCCGCGTGCTCCACGACCATTTTTGCGCCCGGTCCGCTGACGAGCCCCCCGCGGTGACGCCGCATTCATGACGGCGCTCGCGGTCGCGCTGGGGGCCGTGGTCGGCGTGGTGCTGGGTCTGACCGGCGCGGGCGGCTCGATCTTCGCCGTTCCATTGCTGATGTGGGGACTGGGCTGGACGCTGCCGCAGGCCGTACCCGTCGCCCTGGTCGCGGTATGCGCCGCCGCCGCGTTCGGCACCATAGCGGCCTGGGACGTGCGCTACGTGCGCTATCGTGCCGCCCTGCTGCTGGCCGCCACGGCGTGGATCACGGCGCCGTTCGGCCTGCAGGCCGCGCGCGTGATGCCGGTCACGGCGCTGGGCCTGCTGTTCGCGGCGGTGCTGCTCGTCGTCGCGCTGCGCATGGTGCTGCAGGTGCGGCGTGCCCCGGAGGAAACGGCCGTGGTGCGCGCCGCCGAACGCCTTCCCGTGTGTCATCTCGATCCGCTCACCGGACGCTTCGACTGGACACCGGCCAGCGTTGCCGCGATGACGGGCATCGGCGCGGCGACCGGATTGCTCGCCGGACTGCTCGGAGTCGGCGGCGGATTCGTGATCGTGCCGGCGCTGCGCGCCTGGACCGACCTGTCGATGCACTCCGCGGTGGCGACCTCGCTGATGGCCATCGCGCTGATCAGCGCGGGCACCGTGGCAGCGGCAGCGTTGCAGGGCTTGCACATCCCCTGGCCGGTCGCGCTGCCGTTTCTCGCCGGCACGCTGGGCGGGATGGTCGCCGGGCGCCGCTGCGCGCGCCGCGTTGCCGGGCCGGCGCTGCAGCTCGGCTTCGCCGCGTGCATGTTCATCGTCGCGCTGGTGATGGGCGCCCACGCGCTCGGCCGGATCTAGGAGACTGCGCCGCCCGGGAGCCGCTCGACCCGTTGCGCCCGCCGCTGTCGGCACCGAGGCGCTAGGCAGGGGACTCGACGGGCGGCGGCAGGCTCACTTCCATCACCGGCACGAACTCCGGCATGCCACCCAGGCTCACCGCGCATTTCGAGCTCGCGTTGAAGGTCGCCAGCGACACCGCCATGTGACAGATCTGCTGCGCGGAGAAATGCCCGCGCAGGCGCGCGATCAGCTGCGGATCGAAATGCCCGGGATCACGCAGGTACACATCGGCGAAGCCGAGCACCAGCTTCTCCGCCTCGGAAAGCGCGCTGCTCGCGAAATCGTCGTCGATCTGCCCGACCTTGTCCTCCGTCAGCCCGTCCCGGCGCGCCACGTCGTAGCGCGCTGCCTTGCAGAACGCGCAGTTCACCGTGCGCGCATTGCGCAGGCGCAGCATCTCGATCCAGGCGAGGCGCACGCTGTTGCGGCGCCATACGCTGTCATTGAGCCGCACGATGGCTTCGATCAGCTGCGTCGCCAATCCCATGCTGCTGTCGCGGATCACGTTGCCGGTCGCGATCCCCGGCGTTCCCGCCCGCGGTTTGCCCGTACCCATCGCCACGCTCCCCTCAGTGTGTGGATGCGGCGGCCAGCGCCGTGAACATCAGGGCGAGACGGATCCGCCCCTCGATGAAACCGAGCGCCTCGATCAGGCACACCAGCCCGGCTTCGCCGAAATGCCGCTTCACGCCGTCGGCGAGCTCGTCGGTGAGGGCGCCCGGGTCCTGCGCATAGATCTCGGCAAACTCCAGCACCGCCTGCTCCGGCGCGTCGAAACGCGCGCTGCGGTGGTAACTGCCACTGCGCAGCGCCGCGATCCGCCCGGGATCCTGCTCGAGGCCGCGCAGCGCGTCGAGCTCGGCGTCGGCACCGAGCAACTGCGCCAGGCGCAGCCGGCACAGCTCGAGCAGCCGTGGCGGCAGGTGGTCCTGGCGCCACAACTGTTCCCACACCGCATTGAAATCGCGCGCCATCGCCCCGCCGGGCACAAGCGCGGCGGACAGGGTGTCACTGGTCACTGCGGCCTCTGTCGTCATCTGTCTCTCCCCATGGCTGTCGCGGCGCGGCGGCTCGCGCACGGTCGTCCGGGCGCCGCCAGCCGCTATCGAGCCGCAACGCTCCCATGCGTCACCGGCGGACGTCAAGACGCTGTCCCCCTCCGTCGTCCCGGCGCCGGAGCCTCTGCTATGCTCCAGCGCGGGCGGCTTGCCACCCGAGGGGGCCACAATACCGCCAACGGAGGATCGCATATGCGCTGGAAGGAAACTCGCCGCAGCGAGAACGTCGAGGACCGCCGCGGCCAGAGCGCCTCGCCGCGCCTTGCCAGCGGTGCGCCGGTGCTGCTGCAACTGGTGCCGATGCTGCTGCGCTCGCGCGGCGGCCGGTACCTTGTCGCCATGCTCGCCGTCGTGGCGATCGGCGCCCAGTTGCTCGGCGTGGACGTCCTGTCGTTGCTGACCACCGGCGCACCGGGCGCGCAGGCGCCGTCCGGACAGCAGGCCGCGCCCTCGGCGGCGGAACAGGAGCGCGCGGAGTTCGTCGCGCACGTGCTCGGCAGCACCGAGGACACCTGGCGCCAGCAGTTCACGGCGCTCGGGCGCGACTACGAGGATCCGCGCCTGGTGTTGTTCAGCGGGAGCGTGCAATCGGCCTGCGGCTACGCACAGGCGGCGATGGGACCGTTCTACTGTCCCGCCGACCACAAGGTCTATCTCGACCTGACGTTTTTCGACGAACTGCACCAGCGCTTCGGCGCGCCGGGCGATTTCGCGCAGGCCTACGTGATCGCCCACGAGGTGGGCCATCACGTGCAGACGCTCACGGGCATCTCGGCGCAGGTGCAGGCGGCCGGCCGCGGCGCCTCGAAGGCCCAGGTGAATGCGCTGTCGGTGCGCCAGGAACTGCAGGCCGACTGTTTCGCCGGCGTATGGGCCAACCACGCCGACAGTTCGCGGCGGATACTGGATCCCGGCGACCTCGAGGAGGCGCTCGGTGCCGCCACAGCGATCGGTGACGACCGACTGCAGAAGCAGGCGCAGGGCTACGCCGTGCCGGACAGCTTCACGCACGGCAGCTCGGAGCAGCGCGTGCGCTGGTTCCGGCGCGGTTTCGAATCGGGGGACATCGGCAGTTGCGACACCTTCGCGGCACAGGAACCCTGATGTGGCGTGCGGGCGCAAGGTCCAAATGGGCTACGACAGGTGGTGAATTTTCTACCGTCCGCGTTGCCGTTGCGCGTTGGAATTCGACGTAGCGCCCGCTAGGCTTGGCGTGCCGAACGCCCTAGCGCAATTCACAGGGACGCGAATGGATTCCATGATCTACGCAGCGGCCGCCGTCGGCGGTGCGGCCGCCGCCGCCCTTGCCGCGACCATGATTCTCACGCGCAGGATCAAGCCCGCGAACCGCGAGGCCAGCCGACCCTCCGCGCCGCCGCAACGACGCCGCGCCGTGGCGGCCGATACCGGTGCCGGCGGCATGACACCGTCGCCGGCCGAGCCGCCGACCGAAGACGCCGCGCCGCTTCCGGACGTCCTGCGCGGCTTCTGGCTCGCCGATGAGCACGAGATCACGGCGCAGCGCAGCACGCAGCTGGTCACGCAATTGCGTCACGTCGCGGTGCCGCCGCGCGGGCTGCAGCACTTCATGTCGGCTGACATCATGGCGGCGGACGCCGCGCGCGAGCTGGCCGAACTGGTGATGAGCGAGCCGCGCCTGGCGGCGAAGGTGCTCGGGCGGGCGAACTCGCCCTTCTATGGCCTGCAGTCGCCGATCGCGAGTGTAGCCCACGCGATCACCTACCTCGGCATGAACGCGGTGCGCAACATCGCGCTCAGCTTCCTGCTGCAGGAATCCTTCGCGCTCGAGGAACCCGCGCTGGAACGTTACTGCGACAGCGTCTGGGAAGCCGGAAGGATCGCCGCGGAACTCTGCGTCCTGCTCGCCCCCAGGCTCGGATTCACCGACGCGGGCACGCTGGGCACGCAGACGATACTCGGCTTCCTCGGCGAACTCGCGGTCCCCTCGCTGCTCGGCAGCGACGCCGACGCAATCCACGCGCTCGACCTGGTGGGGCGGCTCCGCTTCGAGCAGGAGCAGCTCGGCGCGAGCTCGGTGCTGCTCGGCACCATCGTGATCCGCGCGTGGGGATTGCCGCCGCCCCTGGTCGAGGCGGTAACAGCAGCGGGGCGAATCGTGATCACACCGGTGAGCCAGGCCGATCCCGTCCAGGCGCCGCGCAGTGGGCTGGTCTACGCCTGCGCGCGTATCGGCGAGGCGATCGCGCGACGGCGCATCGAGCGGCCCGAGGAGATCGAGCTCAGGAACAGCGAGGCACCCGAACTGCACCACCTTCAGGGCTACCTGCGCCTGCCGCAACTGGCGCGGCTGCCGGAGCTGCTGCACGCTGCCGACGTGCGGCTGGCGCTGGCGCGCATGATCGCGGCGGCACGCGAGGAAACGTCCGGGGACTGAGGCACCGCGGCCGCGGCGCTCAGGCCTCCAGCAGCGCCCGCATCACGCGCTGCATCACGCGGGCGGTGGCCGCCCGGTCCAGCCCGGGGTTGCGCACGGCGCGGATCTGCAGCCCTTCGAACAGCGCCGACAGTACCTCCGTGCGTCCCTCGGCGTCCGTGAATGCCTCGCCGCGGCCACTGGCTACGCGCAACGTCTCACCGATCTGGCGCCGGACCTCGGCATCGGCCTGCTGCACGAGGACCGCCACGCCCGGGTTGCGGGCCGCTTCGGCCAGCACTTCCAGCAGCAGCGCCCCGCGCATGCCATCCAGGGCCCGTGAAAGACCGAGCGGAACGTGGTCCAGCAGGCCCCTGGCCCAGTCGTCCCGGGTACGAATCCGGGCATCGATATCGAGGATCTGCTGCTGGTCGCGCGCGACGATGGCCGCGATGATCGCTTCCTTGTTTGCGAAGTAGTGGTAGATGTGCCCGACGCTCATTCCCGCCTCGCGGGAGATCTCCGCCATGCTGGCACCGTGAAAGCCGTGGCGCTGGAAACAAGCCGCAGCCGCAGCCAGCACCTGCTCCCGGCGCACCCGCGCCCTGTCGTTGTCGCCGCTTTCAATGATCATGGAGTCGCAATCCTGAATGGGGCAGCCTTACCGCGAATGGTAGCTTGACGCATAGCATAAACAAAAATAGAATGAACATTCAATCTATTTTTTCCGGGCGACGCCGGCCCTTTGTTTCCGAGGAGCGCGCGAATGATCAGTGTCCTTTACCGGACAGTTCTGCTGTCAGCCGTGGCAACGGCCGTGCTGTCGGCCGTGATGCTGCTCGCCGGCTGCGGCAACGCCGGCCCCGAGACCCCTGTCGCACCGCCGCCGCCCGAAGTGGGCGTGCTGACCGTGGAGGCGCAGGAATTGCAGCTGAGCGTCGAACTGCCGGGCCGCACCTCCGCCTACCTGGTCGCAGACGTGCGACCGCAGGTGAGTGGCATCATCCGCCAGCGCCTGTTCACCGAGGGCGCGGACGTTGCCGCGGGCGAACCGCTCTACCTGATCGACCCCGACAGCTACGAGGTCGCGGTGGCGAGCGCCGAAGCGGCGCTCGCCAAGGCCCAGGCCGCGGCATACACCGCGCGCCTGCGCTCGAAGCGCTTTCGCGACCTGCTGGCCCGCCAGGCAATCAGCCGGCAGGATGCCGACGACGCCTTCGCGGGCGAGCAGCAGGCGGACGCGGAGGTGGCGGATCGACGCGCCCAGCTGGCGCGCGCGCGCATCGACCTGCGGCGAACCCGCGTCAGCTCGCCGATCAGCGGGCGCATCGGCAAGTCGGACTTCACGCCCGGCGCACTGGTCACCGCCGACCAGCCACAGGCCATGGCCACGGTGCAGCAGCTGGACCCGATGTACGTGGACATCACCCGTTCCAGCCAGGACCTGCTGCGCCTGCGCGATGACATGGAGAGCGGCCGCCTGCGCGGCGCCGCAGACGCGGCGGTGCCGGTGACCCTGCTGCTGGAGGACGGCAGCACCTACCCGCACCAGGGCAAGCTCGCGTTCTCGGACGTCACGATCGACCCGACAACGGCCAGCGTGACGCTGCGCGCCGTGTTTCCCAATCCACGGCAGCGTCTGCTGCCCGGCATGTACGTGCGCGCGATGCTCGCCGAGGGCGTGCGCGGCGATGCGATCCTGCTGCCGCAGGAAGCAGTGCTGCGCGATCCGCAGGGCAACGCCTCCGCGCTCGTCGTGGACGCCGAAGGCACCGCCACGCTGCGCCCGCTGCAGGTGCGACGCAGCGTGGGCCCCAACTGGCTGATCGAATCGGGCCTGTTGCCGGGCGAGCAGGTCATTCGCGACGGGCTGCAGAAAGTGAAGCCCGGCAGCCGCGTGGTTGCGGTGACGCGCGCGCATGACCGCCCGGCGCTGGCGGACGTGGCGTCACCCTGATGGCCCGCTTCTTCATCGACCGGCCCATTTTCGCGTGGGTGATCGCGATCGTCGTGATGCTGGCCGGCGCGCTGTCGATACGCACGCTGCCGGTCAGCCAGTACCCCGAGATCGCCCCGCCGTCGGTGAGCGTCAGCGCGAGCTACCCCGGCGCCTCGGCGCGCACGCTCGAAGACACCGTCACGCAGGTGATCGAGCAGAACATGAAGGCGCTCGACGGCCTGCTGTACATGTCCTCGACCAGCGACTCGGCCGGAAACGCCACGGTCATGTTGAGTTTCCAGCCCGGCACCGACATCGACATCGCCCAGGTGCAGGTGCAGAACAAGCTGCAGCTGGCCACGCCCATGCTGCCGCGCGAGGTACAGCAGCAGGGGCTGCGCGTGAACAAGGCGATGTCGAACCTCCTGCTGGTCGCGGCGTTCTACTCCGGAGACGGCAGCATGGCCGAGCTGGAGATCGCCGACTACGTGGTCTCGAACATCCTCGACAGCGTCAGCCGCGTGAAGGGCGTGGGCGACATCCGCGTGCTCGGCGGCGCACAGGCAGCGATGCGCATCTGGCTGGATCCGGCGAAGCTATACAGCTTCTCGCTGACGCCGGCCGATGTGCGCGCGGCGATCGAGGCGCAGAACGCGCAGGTCTCGGCGGGCGAGTTGGGCGGCACACCCGCCATCTCCGGGCAGCAGATATCGGCCACCATCAGTTCCCAGTCGCGACTGCAGACGCCCGAACAGTTCGGGGCCATCTTGCTGCGCGTCAACACCGATGGCTCTGCGCTGCGCCTGCGCGACGTGGCGCGTGTCGAACTCGGCAGCGAGAGTTACAGCGTCCGCAGTCGCTACAACGGCAAGCCGGCGGCGGGCCTCGGCATCATGCAGCAAACCGGCGCCAATGCGCTGGAGACTGCGCAGGCCGTTCGCGCGCGACTCGCCGAGCTCGAGGCGCACTTTCCGCCGGGCCTGCACCTCGCGGTCCCGCACGACACGACGCCCATCGTGGAGGAGTCGATCAACAGCGTGGTGACGACCCTGCTCGAAGCGATCGGGCTGGTCTTCCTGGTAATGCTGCTGTTCCTGCAGAACCTGCGCGCCACGCTTATCCCCACGCTCGCGGTGCCGGTGGTGCTGCTCGGCACGTTCGCGGTGCTGGCGGCCTGCGGCTTCGGCGTCAACACGCTCACGATGTTCGCGATGGTGCTGGCGATCGGCCTGCTGGTCGACGATGCGATCGTGGTGGTCGAGAACGTCGAGCGCGTGATGCGCGAGGAAGGGTTGCCCGCGCGCGAGGCAACCCGCAAGGCGATGGGGCAGATCAGCGGCGCGCTGGTCGGCATTGCGCTGGTGCTGTCGGCGGTGTTCGTGCCGATGGCCTTCTTCGGCGGCTCCACCGGCCTGATCTACCGCCAGTTCTCGATAACCATCGTCTCGGCAATGGTGCTATCGGTGCTGGTGGCGCTGATCTTCACACCGGCGCTGTGCGCCACGCTGCTGCGCCCGCACACAGGCGACGAATCGGCACGTGGCCCCTTCGGCTGGTTCAACCGCGCCTTTGCCGCAGCTACCGAGCGCTACACGGAGACCGTCTCGGCATGGCTGCGACACGGCCTGCGATACCTGGTGCTCTACGCCGTGCTGCTGGGTGCACTGGCACTGCTGTTCATGCGCCTGCCCACCGCCTTCCTGCCCGAGGAGGACAGCGGCTTCATCGTCACGATGGCGCAACTACCGCCGGGAGCGACGCTGGAGCGCACGCAGAAGACGATGGAGCAGATCAGCCGCCATTACCTCGATGGCGAGGCGGGGCTGGTCACCAAGGTATTCGCCAGCAGCGGTTTCAGCTTCGCCGGCAGCGGCCAGAATGCCGGCCAGGCCTTCGTCGAGCTGCGTCCCTGGGACGAGCGAACCGCGCCATCGCAGGGCGTGCAGACGCTCGCAGAACGCGCGCGGCAAGCCCTGCGCAACCTCCCCGACGGCATCGCATTCCCCATGGTTCCGCCCCCGGTGCGCGAGCTCGGCAATGCCACCGGCTTCACGCTGTTCCTGCAGGACCGCGGTGGGCTGGGCCATGCTGCGCTGATGGACGCGCGCGATCGCCTGCTCGGGATGGCCGCGCAGCACCCGCAGCTGCGCGGCGTGCGCCCCAACGGGCTGGAGGACACGCCGCAGCTGCGGCTCGACATCGACCACGACAAGGCCAGCGCGCTGGGGCTTTCGATAGCCGGCATCAACGACGTCCTGTCCACCGCGTGGGGCGGGCGCTACGTCAACGACTTCATCGACCGCGGTCGCGTCAAAAAAGTTTACGTGCAGGGAGATGCCGACGCGCGCATGCAGCCCGAGGACCTGGAAAAATGGTACGCGCGCAACGAGAGGGGCCAGATGGTGCCGTTCTCGGCCTTCGCCTCGGGGACCTGGACCTACGGCTCGCCGCGACTCACGCGCTACAACGGCATACCTGCCGTGGAGATCCAGGGCCAGGCGGCGCCCGGCGTAAGCACCGGTCAGGCCATGGAGGCGATCGCCGGCATCATCGCCGGGCTGCCGCCCGGCGTCGGCTTCGAGTGGACCGGCGTCTCGTTGCAGGAGCGCCAGTCGGGCGGCCAGGCGCCGCTGCTCTACGCGCTGTCGCTGCTCGTGGTTTTCCTGTGCCTCGCTGCACTCTACGAGAGCTGGTCCGTTCCGTTCGCGATCATGCTCGTGGTGCCGCTCGGGATCCTCGGCGCCGTGCTGGCCGCGACACTCGCCGGCAAGGCCAACGACGTGTATTTCCAGGTCGGCCTGCTGACCACGATCGGCCTGTCGGCGAAGAACGCGATCCTGATCGTGGAGTTCGCCAAGTCCCGCCAGGAGCACGGCGCCGGCCTGCTCGATGCCACGCTGGAAGCCTGCCGGCTGCGGCTGCGCCCGATCATCATGACCTCGCTGGCCTTCGTCTGCGGGGTGCTGCCGCTCGTCACGGCCGACGGCGCGGGTTCCGGTGCGCAGAACGCGATCGGCACCGGCGTGGTCGGCGGCATGATCTCGGCCACGGCGCTCGCGATCTTCTTCGTGCCGCTGTTCTACGTGCTGGTGCGCCGTCACTTCGGCCGGGACCGCGGCACGGCCCGGGCGAGCGCCCGGCTCGCTCGCGCTGCGTAGGACGCTGGAGCAGGTCCCCCGGCCACCACTCGGCTCTGCGGCGTGGGCGCGAGGCGCCCTGTGGTCCGGCATTGCGGCAACGCGCGACTGACCTCGTTCTGATCGTCAGTTCGGCGCCCCGCCATAGCCGAAGGGATCGAAACCTGCCGCGAGCATCAGCACCCACGCCGTCGCGCAGGTGCTGGGCAACGGGTTGGCGTACCAGCCGAACGGTATCGCGTAGCGGCGGCTCGCGTAGACGTACGGCTGCAAGGCCGGGTTGCGTGGCATCAGGCGCTCGTAGTCCGGCGGCTTGCCGGCAAACGGGGTGGCGATGTATGCATCGAGGCGCAGCCGCCCGATGCCCGCGAGCATGGTCTGCTCGTCGCGCCGGAGTTCCTCGAGGTAGCGCCGAGCCGCGGCGTGCCGCGGGGAATCGGGCGCGATGCGGCCGTAGTGCGTGATCATCCCGCGCACCATGGTTATCGCGCCCGCCGTCCACTCCGAGGACAGGATGCCGGCCCGGTAAGCCCCATTGCCGTCCACGCCGTTGCCGTCGAGCTCGGAATAGCCCACCCCCCACAGCGTGGGGCCCTCGCCGTAGCCGCCCCAGCGCTTGAGCTGCTGCCAGTTGCGCAAGGCCGCGCCGAAGCCGAACCAGCCATCGATGGTTCCCGGGCCCAGCGCCGCCACGCCCCAGGTGTTGGCATCGACGGCACGCGGGCTGGTGGTCGGCACCCACGCATCGCCTTGCCGCGGGTCGAGCGCGAGCCCGCCCTGCACGAACTCCCCGTCGCGCCAGGCATGTTCACGGAAGAAGGAGAGCAGGCCCGCGGTGGGCTCGGCGTCGGGGTTGTGCCCGCCGTGCAGCATCACGCCGATCAGCGCGAGCGCATGATCGACGGCGTCCCTGTCGCCGGGCGCGAGCCCGCGCTCATGGCGCAACTGTGCGTGCAGCGTGGCCTCGAGAATCCGCAGCCCCGCGTAAAGCGAGACATTGTTCTCGACCACGATCTCGCGCGGATCGACCGGCTCGTCGAGGCGGTTGCGCAGGGTGCCGGAGGGCGCGTAATGCACACCGCCGATCGGCGCCTGCATCGAGGCGAACGCGGGCAGCAGCTGCAGCGCGGCCTGGACCGCGGGCTCGCGCAACGGTACGTATGCAAGCCGGCGCTGTTGCACGTAATGGATGTGCGCCGCCTGCAGCGGACCGATCAGGAAAGCCCAGGCGTTCTCCCCGGTGAAGGGCTTCCAGTCGCTCCAGCTCACCCTGCCCGCGCGGTAGTCGGGATTGTCCGCGGGCAGCGCCGTGGTGCTTATCCAGCCGGCGTGGCGCGTGTCGATGAACGGATCGTCGGCCAGCCAGCGCCGTCCGGGCATGCGGTACGCGAAGGCTCGCCGCGGATCGGTGATCGCGCGACCGTTGTACAGGAACCGCTCGCCCGTGCTGAGCGCACGGTTCGAGCCGGGCGCGAAGTGCGGCGCGTTGGCGTCGTGGCCCGCCGCGAGGAGGGCGTTCTGGGCGCTGGCCAGCGCCCAGGCCGCCTCCGGCGCCGGCCCTGGCAGGCGCTGCACCACGCTGCCCAGCATCACCGCGATCTGCCATGTCGCGGCATCGTAGATGTTGGCGCCGTTGTGCACGAAGACACGCTCCGTCTGCAACTCGCCAGGCGTGCCGCGCGGCGGCACCAGGGTGTGCGCGGCGGGATCGTAGACATCCAGCACCGTGCAATCGTTGCCGGGCAGACGACATACGTAGTCACCCCAGTAATCCGCGCTGTCGACGTAGCTCAGCGGCAGTTGCAGCCCGTTCAATGCACCGGCGGTGGCAGTGAACAGCGCCCCGCCCTGCCCCTCGCGCTTGCTGACCAGGAAGCGGTAACTGGCTTCGATATTCCCGATATCGGCAAGCGCGGGCAAGCACGACAGCGCGACACCCAGCAGCGTGACCCGCAGCGCCAGGCGCAATCTTGGTGGGCGGGGTGTCAATCGCACGATGAACGAGAATTCCCTGCCGCAAGCGCTCACGGGGCAAGCGTGCGCGCCGGGTGGCGCGGATCCCAGAATAACGCCCGCTATTGAACCGACGCCAGCGCCACGTCCGCGCGGAAGTCATCGACGAGCTGGCCCATGGCGGACCCGGAGGGCAATCGCGAGAGCGAGACATCGCACCACGGCAGCAGGTAGCGCGCGCAGAGTTCGCGCACCAGCACCGTTTCGCCGGCGTCGATCACGCAGGCAAGCACTTCGCAGGCCACGCCCAGCTGGTCCGGCGGCAGGTGCACGGCGTCCCACTCCAGTCCCAGGTAGCCCATCACGCGCAACCAGTCTTCGCGCGAACCGGCACCGTCCAGGCCGAGCGCCGCATGCAGCAACAAGGGCAGGCGCGCGTCGGGGCCATGGCAAAGCGTCCAGTACTCCACGCCGAGCTTGTCGAAGCTGCCGGGCAGACCGAGCGCCGTCCACGCCTCTTCGCGCGCGGTGATGTCTGCCAGTGGGCTCCATATGCGTGACCAGGCCAGCAGCGCGAGCTGGTGTTCGCGTTCCGTGCCGCCGTACCCCGCCGCGCTATTCATGCGTCGACCCGTCCGCCGTTGCCGATCCGCGACCGGCACGCATACGCCGGGGCCGGTTGCACCCGGCATCGACGCTCATGGCGCAGCCGCCGTGCTGCATCCCCGGCGGCGCCACGGTCAGGGGACGCGTCACGCGCATCATGCTCAGAACACCTGGCGCACATTCGCATCGAGTTTGAAGTTGTCTTCCCACACGTAAGCGATCAGCGTGTCCATCAACTCGCTCGCCTCACCGCGCCTGCGCTTTTCGCGCTCGGCGAGGAGCGTCGCCATCGCCGCGTCCACCTCCGGCCCGAACAGCCGGCGCAGGAACTCCGGCGGGATGCGCATCTCGTTCATGGGGCGCCCGTCCGGCGCGAGCCTGGGCGGGCTGAGCGGTGGCACGTAGAACACGTTCGGTCCCAGTCCGTATTCCGGGTGCAGTGGCAGCGCGACTTTCCACTTGTCCACCAGCTTCCAGATTGGACCATCCCGGTCATGACGAAAGCCCACGTAGCGCAGGCGCCCCGGGCACTGGCGCGCGCAGGCCGGTGCCACGCCCTCCTCTATCCGGGGCAGGCAGAAAATGCATTTGGCGGCCACCTGGCGCTGATGATCGAAATAGACCTTCTTGTACGGGCACGCCTCCACGCAGAAGCGGTAGCCGTGGCAGCGATCCTGGTCCACCAGCACGATGCCGTCCTGCGCGCGCTTGTGGATCGCCCCGCGCGGACAGGCGTCCTTGCACGCCGGGTGCGTGCAGTGGTTGCACAGGCGCGGCAGGTAGAAGTAGCGGTTGTCCTGCGGGTAGGTGCCTTCGCCCTCGTCCTCGTCCCAGTTGGGCCCCCATTCCGGTTTTTCCTTGGGACGCAGCCACTCCTTGTGTCCGGACGCCGCGTCGGTGGCGAGCACGTCGCGGTGATTGAAGCTCCACGCTCGGCCGTATCCCGTATCCATGTCCGGAATGCGCCCGCGCTTCACCTCGCCCGTGGCCGTGCGCCCGCCGGTGTCGGGGTAATGCGCGGGATAACCCTTGCCGGGCATCGTTTCCACGTTGTTCCAGTACGCATAATCGGTGCCCTGGTCGGTGTTCCACAATTTCTTGCACGCGATGGTGCAGGTGTGGCACCCGAGGCACTTGTTCAGGTCCAGCACCATCGCTATCTGTGCTGCCGGCGCCGGCACTTCCTGGTTCATGTCTGCTCCCCCTCCGGTGACACGCCGCCCGCTCATGCCGGCCGGCCCTCCAGCGCCTGCTGTTCCTGCGGCGTCATCGCGCGAATGCCCACGCGCGTGTCCTGCACGAAAGAGCCCAGCTCGAGATGGTTGATCCCGAACCGCAACTGCCCGTCCCCGCCCGCCATGTGCAGCGGATTCTGGATGCCCGGGATGATCCACTTGAAACTCTGGTGAGCCGGGAACTGGTGCGGCTCCCACGCGTGGAAGTAATAGGCGACCTTCGGGCGGACCATGGTGCTGAACTTGATGCGCATGAAGATGCTGCCGTAGTCGTTGTACAGCTCGGCGAAATCACCGTCGACGATACCGAGCTCCGCGCCATCGCGCGGGTTCAGCAACATGCACGGCTCGCCGCGCTGAAGCCGCAGAAGCATCGGGTTGTCGCGCCATTGCGCGTGTATAGACCAGCGCGCGTGGCAGGACACCATCTGGAAGGGATGGTCGCCGCCCGCCTTCGGACTCGGCTTGTGGGTGGGCAGCGCCTCTCCCGCATCGATGAACCAGGGATGGTCGATGTAGAACTGGATGCGCCCCGTGTACGTGGGCCAGCGCGACTTGTGCTCGGTGAACAGCGTGAGCGTGTTCAGCACCCCCTCGCCTTTCCAGTCCGGGTTGAAGGTCGCCGTCGGGAGTACGTTGTCGCCGGTGCTGACAAACTTGTGTATGCCGTCCTTCTCCAGCTGGGCGATCTGCACGCCACCCACGCTCGGGCTGTCGTCCAAGATGGTTTGCGTCACCTTTTTCGCGTCCTTGGGACCGAAGGCGCCGTGGTTCGAATAGCCCTGGTGCAGTTCCTTCCAGTCGACGCTGCGCTTGCCGCAGGCGTCGAAGGCCGGGACGTCGCGTTCCCTGCAGATCTCCTCGATGCGCTTCGTGAGCAGCCAGTAGATCTCCCACTCGTCCTTCGATTCACCGACCGGAGGCACCGCCGCGTCGCAATAGTGCAGGTAGGGAACGTAGGAAATCGTGTACTTGATGCCGACTTTTTCGTACCAGCCGGCGGCGGGCAGCACGTAGTCGGAATGCATGGCGGTGAAGCACCATTTCACGTCGGTGCAGACGACCAGTTCCAGCTTCGGCCAGAACTCCTCCAGCATTTTCCCGCCGCGGTTGGTTCGGCGCAGCAGGTTGGCTCCGCCGGTGAACATCAGCTTGGGGCCGGCCTTCTGCGCCGTCAGCGGCTCCCAGCCCTTTTCGCGCGCCTCGCGGTGGTAATCGGCCAGTGAACGGTCGTAGTAACGCCGACCCTCCCGTTCCAGGTCCTCCGCGACACCCTGGTGATCGTACATCTGGGAGGTGATCGTGGTACGGCAAAGGAGCTTCTCCTCGCCGGCGCGCGCCATCTCGAAGGGAATCAGTCCCGGCGACTTGCGCTTGGTCACCAGGTCGACCGCGAGGTTGTAGAGATCCGATGGCGACAGGACGCCCGCCAGCATCGCAAGCTTGCCGCGCAGCCCCTCGTGTTCCATCTGCAACTGCGAACCGAAGCCGGCAAGGTCGAAGAAGCCGGTGCTGTGGATACCGGCGCCCTTCTTGCCGATGGCGCCCTTCAGCGCCAGGCACAGCAGCTTGGTGCGGTTCATCAGGTCGGAATGCACGAAGCGGTTGGAGCCCCAGCTCGAGAGGATCAACGGGCGCTCGGCCCTGGCGAAACCCTCGGCGAAGACGCGGATCTGATCCGGGTGCAGCCCGGTGACTTGCGCGGTGCGCTCGATCGTCCAGGTGTCCAGCTGTTCCCTGAGCAGCGCCATCACGGGCGCGACACGCACCTCCTGCCCCTCCTTCACCCGTACCCCGAAGTTGCCCTCGAGCGCCGGGTCCAGCTCGCCCAGCGACAGTGCCGGCGTCGGATGATCCTCGGTGCCCGGCGCCAGCACCGGGCGCTGCGTGCGCGCATCCCAGAAATACATCAGCTTGCGGTTGCCGTCCGCGACCAGGTCGGATTCGCGCAGGAACTCACCGGTATCGAGGCGCACCAGCAGCGGCAGATCGGTCTGCTCCTTGACGTACGGCCAGTCGGCCCTGCCGCTTTCGATGATGTGGCGCGCGGTGAACAGGCCGAGCGCCGCGTCCGCGCCCGTGGCGATCGGGATCCACTGGTCAGCGTGCACCGCTGTCGCGGTGTATTGCGGATCGACCACGACGAGTTCGGCGCCGTTGTAGCGTGCTTCGTACAGATAGTGCACATCCGGCATCTGCGTGACCGCCGGATTGTGCATCCACACCACGAGGTAGTCCGAGAGGAACCACTCGTCCGACGTACCGCCGGTGTGCGCGAAACCCAGGGTGAGTGCGAGGCCGAGATTCAGGTCGCCGATCTCCGCCCACATGTCGGAAAAGGTGCCGCCCGACTGCATCAGGAACTTGAAGCGCCCGGCAGTCGAGGCACCCTGGTCGAAATTGGGTCCCAGGTCCTGCATCAGGCAGTCCGGGCCGTATTGCTGCGCGGCCTCGACACATTTCAGCGCGATCTCGTCGATCGCCTGTTCCCAGGATATCTTTTCCCACTGCCCGGAGCCGCGCGGCCCCACGCGCTTCAGTGGCACCGTGAGACGGCTCGGACCGTACATGACCTCGGAATAGCACGCGCCCTTCTGGCAACCGCGCGGGTTGAAATCCGGCACGCCCGGCTCGGACTGCGTGTACGTCGCCGTCTGCTCTTCCCGCACCACCACGCCGTTCTTGACGTAGAGATCCCATTCACAGGCGCTGCGACAGTTGGCCCAGCCGTGGGAACCCTTGGCGATGCGGTCCCAGGTCCAGCGTTCGCGGTACAGGTCTTCCCAGCTGCCGAGCTTGGGCCCCGCACGCGGGGCCTGCTGCGTGTCGGCACTGGCGCGCAGGTGGAACAGCGGCAGGGAATGACCCGCGAGCGCAGCGGTCGCCGCGGCGGAGAACTGGAGGAAACGCCGGCGATTCAGGCCAGGCGTACGCTCGGATACGGGCATGTGCTATGCCTCCTGAGCGGATCGGCAAATGACCCGCGCCGTTAGGGGACGGCCCGGATTATCCGGCATGATTTCTGCGCTTCTCATGACCTGGAACAAAGCCGGGCATGCGATGTGTCGCCGGCAAGATTACGATCCGGTAGGAATCTGGCCAATCGAGATCGCGACCCGTGGCACGGGCGCGTCACGCGCGACCTCACAACGCGAGTCGCACGCCCGCCTCGACGTTCAACCCTGCCTCCGGTGCCACGTCGCGCAACAGCGAACTGGCGTTGCGGATCTCCTCGTCGAGCAGGTTCTCGCCGCGCAGGAACAGCGTCCAGTCGCCGCCACCCGTCGCGAAGGCGTACTCGGCGCGCGCGGCAAGCAGCGTATAGCCGCTCACCGAGCGCTCACCTTCGCCGGTGTGGTCCTGCTCGAGCACCTCGGTCACCCGTGCCGCCAGGTCCCAGCCGCCGCGGTGCCACGCCAGCTCGGCGCCGAGGCGCCCCGGCGGCACGCGTGGCACGTCGCCCCCGCCGTCGAACTCGCCGCGCACATGATCGCCGAAGAGCTCCAGCGTGAAACCGCGCGACAGCTCCAGGCGTAGCGCGGATTCCAGGCCGTAGAAATCCGCTCCGGCCGCCGCCCACTGCAGCACCTCGAGGCATTCGTCCTCGTGATCGGCGCTGCACACCGGCTCGAGCAACGCGAGCTCCGCGTTGAAGAACTCGCCGGTCGCGCGCTGGAAGATGTAGTCCTCGTAACGGTTGTAGAACGCATCGATGCTGAAATCCACGGCGCCGTCGTGCAGGTGATAGCCGAGATCGACGTTCAGCGAGCGCTCCTCGTCGAGGGTCTCGTCGCCGAGCTCGTAGCTGCGCGTGGCCACGTGCACGCCGTCGGAGTAGAGCTCCTCCATCGCGGGCGCACGTTCGGCGCCGGAGAGTGCGAACTTCAGCGTCCGGGCGTCGTCGGGCGACCACAACGCCGAGACCGAACCGTTGACGGTGCCGAAGTCGCGCGCATCGCCGCGCGCCGGGTCGTGGCGGTCGCGCCCCGCGCGCAGGCCGAACTCGTAGACGACGTCGCCGACGTGCAGGTCCTCGACCAGGAACGCGCCCCAGGATTCGCCATCGGCGTCCGGCACGAAGGCCTCCCCGCCCTCGGCGGTGAACTCGCGCGAATGCAGCTGCAAACCGATGGCGCCGTGCAGCGCATCGCTCAACTCGTGCACGGCCTCCATGCGGCCGTCCCACGCCTCGTTGCCGTACTCGGTGCCCGTGACGCCGCCTTCGATCTCCTGGTGCCGGTAATCGGAATACGTGAGATAGCTGCGCAACAGCTGCACGCCACGCAGCGGATCGGCGAGCTCACCGCGCAGGTCGTAGCGCGTCTGCTGCAGGTCGATGCGCACGTCTTCCGCGGCCTCCTCGTCGTGCCCGTCGTGCTCCGCGTGACCGTGCGCGCCCGGCGGCACGCCATACTCGTTGTCCAGCCGGCTCACGGCCAGGCCGACGAAGCCGCGCCCGAGCACCCAGGATCCACCGGCCGTGGCGCCGCTCGCCCGCGCCTCGCTGTTCTCGATCGATCCCTCGCTGCCACCGCCGTCGCGCTGCGCGTTGCCCGGAATCCCGACTTCGCCGTTCTCGCGGCGGAAACCGTCGAGGTGCAGCGCCAGGTCGCCGGCGCCCGCATCGAGCCGCCCGGCCAGCACGTCGCTCCCGGCGTTGCTGCCGTGGCGGTACTCGACGGCTCCGCCCGGCGCGGCCGGCACCGTGGCCGGCACGCGGTTGTCGATCACGTTGACCACGCCGCCGATGGCGCCGCTGCCGTAGAGCAGCGTGGCCGGTCCGCGCAGCACCTCGATGCGATCGGCCAGTACCGGTTCGGTGGCATTGGCGTGATCGGCGCTGGTATTGGCGGCATCGCCCACCGGCATGCTGTTCTGCAGCACCAGCACGCGCGGCGCGCCCTGGCCGCGGATCACCGGCTGCCCGACGCCCGGACCGAACGAGGAGAACGCGACGCCGGGCTCCTGCTTCAGCGTCTCGCCAAGCGTGGCTGCGATGCGCCGGCGCAATTCTGCGCCGGTGATAAGGCTGGTGGGGTGCACGGTTTCGGCCTCGCCCTTGTGCATCGGGGCAGTGACGATGATCTCCTCGAGGCGCGCAGCGGCGGCGTGCGTGGCAACGGCGCTCGCGAGCAGGGTAACGGCGCCCAAGCGCGCCGCGCAATGACGCGGGTATTTCATGGTGACGACTCCATCGGTCAAACAGTCTCTGGCCCGTCGGAAGACGGACCACGCTCGCGGGGCACCGTGCCCCGCTCCGGTTTCAGGCGACGGAGACGATCGGCGGGCCGCGGATGGAGGCTTGTTGCACCGGCGCGCGGACAACAGGCGCGACGGCCTTCGCCACGATCGGCACGTGATGGAACGCGAGGGCCGGGGGCAGGACGCAGCGCGCGGCGGCCTTGGCCGTCGCGCCCGACGCGCACAGGGAACAATCGCTCTGGGTGGTGCCTGCATCCGGGCCGTGGACGTGATGAACCCCGTCCAGCGCCAGCAGGCACAGGATCAGCGCGAGCGCAATAACGCGTGTCGCGGCAACGGGGTTCATCGGCGCTTCAGGCCCGTAAGACTGCGGGGACCCGAGTATAGGGCAACGGCGCGACGGGCTCCAAATGGCCGGCATTTGTCGTGGACTGCCGCCGTGTCTCCTGCGGAAAATGCGACCTCGGCCGTCCGGCCCGGACCATGGGGACATCGGGATGATCAAGAACATGCTCGTCAACGCGCTGCTGGCGCTCGCCACGGCGACGGCGTTGACCCTGTCGGCGGTCAGCAGCGCTGCCGACACGCCGCGCGTCGGCCTGGTGCTCGCCGGCGGCGGCGCGCGCGGACTCGCGCACATCGGCGTGATCAAGTACCTCGAGGAGCACGGCATCCGCGTCCATGCCATCGCCGGCACCAGCATGGGCGCCATCGTCGGCGGCATGTACGCCTCGGGACTCGATGCCTCGGCAATGGAGGAGATAGCGACCACCCTGGACTGGAAGTACGCCCTCGACGACACCACCCCGCGCGATCAGCTCTCTTTCCGCCGCAAGCAGGAGGACCTGGACTTCCTGGTGCGGGCCAAGATGCGCTTCAAGGACGGCAAGTTGCGCTTGCCGATGGGCGCGATCGAGGGCCAGCACCTGAACCTGTTGCTGCACGACATCGTCGGCCACGTGTCGCGGGTGCGCGACTTCGACGCGCTGCCGATCCCGTTCCGCGCCGTGGCCACCGACATCGCGACCGGCGCTCCGGTGATCCTGCGGGACGGCGATCTCGCGGTGGCGATGCGCGCCAGCATGTCGATCCCCGGGATCTTCTCGCCGGTGGACATCGGCGGCAAGCTGCTGGTCGACGGCGGCATCGCGAACAACGTCCCGGTCGACGTGGTGCAGGCGATGGGTGTCGATCGCCTGATCGTGATCGATGTCGGCACACCGCTCTACGACCGCGAGAAGCTCGAGAACGTGCTGTCGCTGATGGACCAGCTCACCACGATCATGACGCGCAAGAACTCCGAGCAGCAGCTCGCACGCATGGATCCCGACGACATCCTGGTCGCGCCGGCGCTGGATGAGGCCGGCGTGCTGACGATGGGTTTCGACAAGGCCGAGCTCGCGATCCGGCTAGGCTACGAGGCCGCCGCCACGATGGCGCCGCAGCTCGCGGCGCTCGCGGCCGGACCCGGGGCCTTGCGCGTGGCCGAGCGCCCGCGCGTGCGCCTGCCGCGCATCGACGAGATCCGTGTCGAAAGCAACGCCGTGGTATCGAAGGCGCTGCTGCGCAACATGATCAAGCAGCCGATCGGCGAAAGGCTCGACCGCGAGCAGATGGAGCGCGACATCGCCGAGATCTACGGCCTCGACGAATTCTCGCGCGTGGATTACGACGTCGCGAAGGAGGGCGAACGCTACCTGCTGACGCTGCGAGCGACGGCCCACCCTGCCGGGATCAGCTACCTGAAGCTCGGCATGAGCTGGGACCAGGACAGCCGCGGCAGCAGCGAGTTCGGACTGCGCGCGAGCTGGCGCCAGAAGGGCATCAACCGCCTGGGCGCGGAGTGGTACACGGTGGGCCAGCTGGGCGGTCGCTCGCGGTTCGGCAGCGAGTTCTACCAGCCGCTCGACGTGGGCCGCCGCTTCTTCGTCGATGCCAGGTACGAGTACCAGCAGCGGCTGATCAACATATCCGACAACGGCGAAGTGCGCGCGCGCGCCGTTGTCGACGACCATCGCATCGAGCTCGCGCCCGGCATGCACATCGCCAACCTCGCCTCGCTGCGCGCGGGCGTCTTCGCCGGCACGGCCGACACCGACATCCAGATCGGCTCGCCGCTGCTCAGCTCGCAGAGCGAGGACGATGGCGGCTCCTTCACGGAGCTGCGCTACGACTCGCTCGACCGCTCGTACTTCCCGCGCCGGGGCATGCGCCTGGTCAGTCGCTACGACAACGGCCTGGAGTCCTGGGGCGCGGAGGACTACGAGGCGTGGAGCACGACGGGCGTGCTCTCGCGCAGCTGGGGGCGCCACACGGTGAATGCGACGGCGCGCTGGTCGCAACTGGACCTCGATGGCGACGAGACGGTGCTCACCCTGCCCTCGCAGGTGTTCACGCTGGGCGGCTTCCTGTCGCTGTCGGGCTACACGCGCGACGCGCTCGCCGGCAACTACCTGGGCCTGGCGAATCTCGTGTATTACCGCCGGCTCAACGAGCAATCGATACTGCCAACCGATCTGCCGGTCTACGCGGGCGCGAGCATCGAGGCCGGCAACACCTGGTTCTACAAGCACGACGTCGCGTGGGACGACCTGCTGTTCGCGGGAAGCCTGTTCCTGGGCGTGGACTCGCCGCTGGGCCCGGTATACCTCGGCGTCGGCCTCGGCGAGAACGACCAGCGCGCACTCTACCTGCAGGTCGGACAGGTATTCGACTGATCCGGGCCCCGGATCAGGAAGCCAGCCAGGCGCGCAGCAACGAGTGCGCCAGCGCAACGGGCGGCGGCGGCACGAAAGACGCTGCCGCGTCGCCCGCCAGCGCGGCGGCGATCCCGGCGCGGTCCACCCACATCGCCTCCTGCAGCTCCGTGGTGTCGAGCGTGATGGCGTCGTCCAGCGCGTCGGCCACGCAGCCGATCATCAGCGACGAGGGGAAGGGCCAGGGCTGGCTCACGACGTAGCGCACCGCGCCGGTGCGAATGCCCGCCTCCTCCAAGAGCTCGCGCCGCACCGCCTCCTCCAGCGATTCGCCCGGCTCCACGAAGCCCGCCAGCGCCGAGAAGAACTTCGGCGGGAACATCGGCTGGCGCCCGAGCAGCACGCGGCCACCGGACTCGGCCAGCATGATCACGACCGGATCCACGCGCGGAAAGTGCTCGGTGTTGCAGCGCACGCACTTGCGACCCCAACCGGCGCGAAACAACGCGGTCCCCGCGCCACATCGCGCGCAGAACAGGTGACGATAGTGCCAGTCGATGACACTGCGCGCACCGCCGTAGAGCGCCGCATCCGCGGCAGGAAGTCGCGCCAGAAGCTGCATCACGGCCATCGAACGGTTCACGCCGTCGGCCTCGTCGAGCTTCAGTTCCGCGAAGCGCGGTGCGTCGCCATCCAGGCCCAGAAGCACGAGCTCGTTGTCGGCTCCGGCTTCGTGCATCGGCTTCCACTGCAGGCGGCCGTCGCTGCCGACCAGCGGTTCCAGCCCGTTCAGGTCGAGCAGTCGCGCGCGCGGGTCGGCTCTCGCCGCGGCGAGCTTCTCGTCGTCGGCACGCAGTGCGTCGGCGCGATCCAGCGTCGCGCCGGTGAATCCCGGGCTGAGTTCC
>JAGPES010000235.1 GCA_018057015.1 Pseudomonadales bacterium
CCTTGATCTGCGTGACCTCGAGCAGCGGTTCCCAGCGAGCACGCCGCTCGGCGTAGTCGCGCGTCAGCGGCCGTCCCTGCATGTCCTTCAGCTCGAACATGCGCCCGTTGCTCGCGTTGGAGTTGTGAGGTATGGCGAGCACTTCGCCACCGGTCTTGCGCTCGTAATCGGCGAGGTAGCGCCACAGCTCCTCGGGATCCTGGCTGTCGAAGGCCGAGAAAGCGCGCACCTGCGAAGTCCTGTCGAAGCCGTCCCTGAAGATGACCACGCGGTGCAGGTTGTCGATCTCGGGCATCGAGGACCACTCGTAGCCGGCGAAGGCGCTGAACCTGCCGGGCTCATTGTGGCGGTCGGCATTGGCCGCGACCTCCTTCCACACCGAGGCGGCGAATGCCTCGTCGCGCAGCACCTCGCGCTGCGGCATGAAGGAATCGACCATCATCTCCTTCGTGTAGCCGCTCGCTTCGGCGGCGCTCACGATGACCCTCGCGGTATTCGCGCGCAGCAGCGCATGCCAGCGCTTGCCCACGGGGTTGGCCAGCAGCTGCGGGTCGGCGGCCAGCAGCTTCGTCGTGAGCCCGAGGTACTCGGCGTGGTCGGCCACGACCAGGAAATCGAGCGGGCGCTGCAACCGCACGCTCATGCCATTCTGTGCGTGTACCGTCTCACCCTTCGCGAAGCGGTACGCCTCGTCGGGCCCCATGCGCACGTCCGCAGAGAGGTTGGCGTCGGCCGACATGTTGGTGTGCAGGTGGGTGTCGCCCCAGTACACGCGCGGGGGATGCGCCTCGCCGGCGTAGGGGGAGTAGGAATCCGCCGCAAGGGCGGCGCCCGAGCAGGCAATCAGCAGCGCCCATACCGCGTACGGGCTTCGTGGCGCCAGGCGCATGTCCCCATCCTCCGGAATCGATTCACGGAATCGGCCAGGCGCTCCGGGCGGGATCCGGCCACGGGCCGTCCTCCCGCCCCTCGCTGCTCAACCGCCGAAGTTGTAGCTCACGGTCACGCCGAGCAGGCGCGGCGGCACCATGACCGCGCGCGTGAAATTGCTGTTGCCGCCCAGGGGCCCGAAGTACGGATTGCTGAATACGCTGTTGGCGTCCTCGTCGAAGAGGTTCTTGGCCCACACGGTTCCCTCCCAGACGCCGTCCTCACTGCGCACGCCGGCATAGAGGTTCACCAGCACATAATCGTCAAAGCGCTGGGCGGGGACCAGCCGGTCCTCGCGCTCTCCGGTGTAGGCGAGCAGCGGTCGCACGAACAGTTCGCCGAAGGACAGCGGTAGCGTGTACTCGGCATTGAGCGTCGCCGACCAGTTGGGCTGCGAGCTCACGTCCTCGCCACCGATATCGCAGGTCGCGATCTCCACCGTCGGATCGGCGATCTCGGCCGGCGTGAACGGGCGGTTGCAGGGCCCCAGCTCGTCGTCGTCGAAGGTGGCCTCGGAGTAGCTCAATCCGCCGCCGAACTGGAAGCGCTCTCCGAGCAGCGCTGTCCATTCGGCCTCCACGCCCATGACGGTAGCATCGGCATTGAACACCAGCCCGCCCTGCACCACCTGTGGCACGCGGCCCGCGCCGGTCGCGACCAGCGCGTTCACGTTGCTCGCCCGGGGAAGGTAATCGGAGTACTGCTGGTAATAGGCCGCGGCGCTGTAGCGCAGATTGCCGTCGAAGGCCATGGCCTTGTAGCCGAGCTCGAGCGAATCGCTGGTCTCGCTGTCGAAGAGCAGGGTGTCCGCCGACAGCGCCGTCGGCGTGATGGTCGCGCCGCTCGGACGAAAGCTGCGGTCGAGCGAGGCATAGACCATGTCGTCGTCATTGAGATAGTGCGAGAGCTTCACGCCCCCTGTCCACTCGCGTTCCTCGGTGGTCTGCAGCTCGTTCGGGATCAGGTCGCCGGTGCGGATATTGCCCTTGAAGATGTTCCACACGCCGGCGCTGGTCAGGCGCGGATTGAGTGCGCCCGCCAGCAGCGGGTTGGTCACGGGACCGGATTCCGCGGGCGGCGCATAGTTGTCGATCACTGCCGCGCGCACGATCTGCTCGCCATCGATTTCCTGCCAGCGGATACCGAGCTGCAGGTTCGTCGCCTCGCTCAGCTCGAATCGGTTGTGCAGGAAGAAGGCAAGCGTCTCGCGACCGTTGGGAATCTGCAGGTGCTGGACCATGTCGCCGTTCGTGATGCCGGCCATGCTGCCGTACATCGCGAAGGGACCACCGAGATCCGTGTAATTGTTCGTCAACCCGTCGAAGTCCTCCCAGAACATGCCGGCCGTGTAGTTCCAGAACGCGTTGTCGTTGCTGGCGAAGCGAATCTCCTGCGACCAGTCCTCGGCCTCGGAATGCGTGTTCTGCATCTGCGCGACGGGGCTCAGGTAGGCGAAATTCATGTCCAGCCAGTTGTTCTGGCGCCACTCCCTCAGGCTGCCGATCGAGGTGAGCGTGTGATTGTCCAGCTCCCATACGCCGCGCAGCACCGTAAACTCGCTGCGCATATCCAGATCGTTGCGACCGAGCTGGATGGACTGGCGATCGTCGTCTTCCAACGACACGCCAGCGAGCCAGGCCGGCGCCACCGCGCGACGCGCGATATTGGTCTGGATCAGTGCCCCGGCGTTGGTCTGGCCGGGGATGAACGCACTCGGCGCCGCCGCGAACGCGGCGCCCGCCAGCGCATTCGGATTGTTGATCCCGGCCAGTGTCTGGTTGAATACGAACGAGGCGCCATTGCGCTGGGCGGTGATGGCATTGATCACGTTGCCGACGTCGCCCTGCGCGGCTTCCGGAACCTCGTTGTCCACGTCCGAGTGCTCGTGGACCAGACTGATCTCGAGCGCTTCCAGTGGCATCCAGTCCAGGCTGATGCGATAGGAGCCGGTCTGCTGGGATTCGTCCTGGCCGTTGACGATGTTCTCGTATTCCGAGCCGTCGCTCTCGTCCCAGAGTCCGGCCAGGCGCACGCCGAGCACGTCCTTCACCAGCGGCACGCTGACCCCGGCCTCGGTCTGCATGCCGGAATTGTCGGAAAAGCTCTGGCGCACGGTACCGCTCACGGCTTGCAGGTCGGGACGCTTGGTGTGGATCAGAATCGCGCCGGCCGGATCGGTGCGCCCCTGCAAGGTACCCTGCGGGCCGCGCAGCACCTCGAGACGCTCGATGTCGAAGAAGGTCGTGAAGGCCTGCTGCGAGCGCAGCGGCGCATCGTTCCAGTAGTACGAGATCGGCGCTGCCGCGTTGTTGTCCGGGTCGGCCGTGATGCCGCGGATCGTGACGCTCTGCCGGCGCGCGTCGTTGCGCACCATCAGCACGCCCGGCGTCAGCGCCTGCACGTCGTCGAGCGACACCACGCGAAAATCCGCGATCTGGCTCGCCGTGACCGCGTTCACCGTCGCGGGAATGTCCTGCACGTTCTCTTCGCGCTTCTGCGCGGTGACGATGATTTCCTCGAGAGATGCGCCCTGAGCGCGTGCCGGCGCGGCATCCATGGCCGCGTAGCAGGCCAGCGCCATGGTCCAGCCAACGGCGACGGCGAGCGGCTTGCGGGGCGAGGCACAGCCCGGATACGTGCGAGTGGTCATGCGGATGCTTCCTGTTGGATTGCCGGGCGCCGCCGTGGCGGGGCCGGACTGGTTGTAATCGTTACTGCCGGGGGCGCCCGGCGGGGCGGGCGTGACACCCGGCGGGGCGTATCCTAGCGGCTTTCATTTTTTTCATCAAGTGCTCAAACCAAATGCCTTGTTGCGGATCCCGTCCACAGCCGGTATCGTCGGCATCGGGACATCCACCACGTACGACGGAGAAACTGGAAATGGGCAACACGGGAGGCTCCCTTCGCCTGGGGGCGACGCTATTCGCGCTGAGCGCGGGACTCGGCATGGTGCAGTACGCTGCCGCGGCCGCCCCGCCGACCGAGGCGCCGGCGGTGACGCGCCAGCTAGCGCCGGCCGGCGCACCGAACATCGTGGTGGTGCTGCTCGACGACGTGGGCTTCGGCGCCGCCGGCACCTTCGGCGGCCCGGTCGAGACGCCGGCACTGGACGCGCTGGCCAACGACGGCCTGCGCTACAACCGCTTCCACACCACCGCGATCTGCTCGCCGACGCGCGCAGCCCTGCTAACCGGGCGCAACGCGCACGCCGCCGGCGTGGGCTCGGTGATGAACTCGGCCACCACCCACCCCGGTTACCGCGGCGTGCTGCGCAAGGACACCGCGACCATCGCGCGCATCCTCGGCCAGAACGGCTACGCGACCTCGGCCTGGGGCAAGTGGCACCTGGTGCCGGACTGGGAGGCATCGCAGACGGGGCCCTTCACGCGCTGGCCGACCGGTGTCGGCTTCGACAGGTTCTACGGATTCCTCGGCGGCGAGACCGACCAGTACGAACCCACGCTCTACGACGGCACCACGCCGGTCGTGCGCGAGCGCGCGCCGGGCTACCACCTGACCGAGGACCTGGCGGAGCAGGCCGTCGCGTGGATGCGGATGCAGCGTGCCGTGGATCCCGCGCGGCCCTTCTTCGTCTACTTCGCGCCCGGCGCCGCGCATGCGCCGCTGCAACCGCCGGCCGCCTGGGTGGAACGCTACCGCGGCAAGTTCGACCAGGGCTGGGATCGCCTGCGCGAGGAAACCTTCGCGCGCCAGAAGGCCGCCGGCGTGATCCCGCGCGACGCGGTGCTGACGCCGCGCCCCGACGCGCTGCCGGCCTGGGAGTCGCTGACGCCCGCCGAACAGCGCACCTCGGCCCGCCTGATGGAACTCTATGCCGCTTTCCTCGCCCACACCGACGCGCAGGTCGGCCGGCTGCGCGACGCGCTGAAGGAGATGGACCAGTACGACAACACGCTGTTCGTCTACATCGTCGGCGACAACGGCGCCAGCGCCGAGGGTGGCCTGAACGGCAGCACCAACTACATGGGCGATCTGCAGGGCCTGGTCTCGGATGTGGCACGGTATGCCGATGCCCCGCAGACGCTGGCCGGAGAGAACACCTATGCGCATTACAACGCGGGCTGGGCCTGGGGCACCAACACGCCGTTCCAGTGGACCAAACAGGTGGCCTCGCATCTCGGCGGCACGCGCAACCCCATGGTGCTCGCGTGGCCCGGGCGCATCCGCGACCGCGGCGGCCTGCGCTCGCAGTTCGGCCACGTGAACGACATCGTGCCGACGATCCTGGAGGTCACCGGCATCGCGGCACCGGCGCGCGTCGACGGCGTGGCGCAGCGCCCGATGGACGGCGTGAGCCTGGCGTACTCGTTCGACGACGCGAAGGCCGCCGAACGCCACACCACGCAGTACTTCGAGATCTTCGGCAACCGCGCGATCTACCACGAGGGCTGGATGGCCTCGGCCTTCCGCGGCCGCGCGCCGTGGGCGGTGATCAGCGGCGCGCGCAACGAGGACTTCGCCGCCGACCGCTGGGAGCTCTACGACCTGCGCGCGGACTTCAGCCAGGATACGGATCTCGCGGCACGTGAACCGGCCATGCTGCACGAACTGCAGCAGCTGTTCGCGCGCGAGGCCACGGCCAACGACGTGCTGCTGCACAACCCGACGCCGGAGAACATGCGCTTCCCGAGCCTGACCGGCGATCGCACGCGCTTCAGTTACCGTGCCGGGACGATCGGCGTAGCGGAGAAAGAGGCGCCCAACACCAAGACGCGCTCGCACGCCATAGAAGCGCGCCTGGGCGTGCCGCCAGGCGGCGCGCGTGGCGTC